>CASFUJ010000083.1 GCA_949297645.1 uncultured Desulfovibrionaceae bacterium | reverse complement strand
TGACTGCACCGTGGTGGAACTCACCCACTTCCAGGCCGGCAACGCGGAACTGTGCATCCGCATGTCCATCCTCCAGTTCATGGAAAAGAACAACGTCACTACCCTGCTCGACACCAAGGCCACGGAAATCACCGACGAAGGCGTGTGGGTGGAAGGCGAGGACGGAAAGAAGTTCCTGCCCGCCGACACCGTCATCGTCTCCGTGGGCACAACGCCTCTTGCTCAGGAGCGCGACAAGTTCCGCCATGTCACCTACGAAGTCATCAACATCGGCGACTGCAAGAAGGCTTCCAACATGCAGCACGCTATTGAAACCGGCTACGATGCCGGTATCATCCTGTAACAGAAACCGTCCATAACTGCTGAAAGAGGGAGAAGAAAACTTCTCCCTCTTTTTGCCTGGTACGGCGTCTGCCCCGCAGGGCATGCCGCAATAGGGTATCCGTACAAACAAAAACCAGACAAAAGACCGACATCCCCCCGGAAACTGAGGAAGCCGCCTCTTTCATCATAAAAACGGCGTCATAAACAGCACAGAAAGTCTCCCGGATGTCGTCCGCTTCCTGTGAGAAAAGACGACGCTCTCCGACTCTGCACGGCCCTATTGCGCCTTTTTGTAAATTTCCATAATGTCTTCCACCTCGAGTGGACGTACTACGCCCACAGGACCGCCCACGCCGCGGATGCACTTTTCCGCCATGTCGCGAATCTGTGCCTCCGTAGGATGAACGCCGAGCTCCGCAAGCGATGTGGGCATGTGAATGGCCCGGAAGAAGTTTTCCATGGCCTCTATGCCCTTCTCCGCCATTTCCTCATGCGTGCCCCCACCGCTTACGCCCATCACCTTCTGGGCAAAACGTGCAAAGCGCGCAGGGGCGTTACGGTACACATACCGTGCCCAGCTTCCCCATATGGCTGAGAGACCGGCCCCGTGAGCCACATCAAAAAGCCCGCTCAGCTCATGCTCCATTTTGTGGGAGGCCCAGTCCCCGCCGTCGGTACCGCAGCCGGTGAGACCGTTGTGCGACAGGCTGCTCGCCCACATGACTTCCGCACGGGCCTCGTAGCAGGCCGGATCATCACGAAGGACAAGGGCGTTTTTCATCACCGTGCGCAGTAATGCTTCAGCGATACCGTCAGTCAGTTCCATGCCCCCACTGTGATAAAAATACCGTTCCATGGTGTGCATGAGGATATCGACACAACCGCTGGCCGTCTGATAGGCAGGCAACGTCAAGGTCAGCTCAGGATTCATCACGGCAAAGCGCGGACGGGACAACTCGGAAGTATAGCCGCGCTTTATCCAGCCTTCCTCGTTCGTTATCACGCAGGAGGAGCTCATTTCACTGCCGGCGGCGGCGATGGTCAGCACAGCGCCGATGGGCGCGCAGGTCGAAGCCTTCCGTTTCCTTTCATAAAAGTCCCATACGTCGCCACCGTCAGCCAGACCGTAGCCGATAGCCTTGGACGAATCAATAACGCTGCCGCCGCCCACGGCCAGCACGAAGTCAACGCCTTCGCGCCTGCCGAGCTCTATGCCTTCCCGTATCAGCGACAGACGGGGATTGGGTACCACGCCCCCGAGTTCCACCCGGGAAACGCCTTCCTTCTCCAGCGCTTTCCGGATACGTCCGAGAAGGCCGGAGCGTTCCACACTGCCGCCGCCGTAATGAAGCAGAACTTTATGTCCGCCGAACTCACGGACAAGCCGGCCGACCTCTTCTTCCACACCCTTGCCGAACACCACTTTCGTGGGGGTATTGTACACAAAATTTTTCAAGCCTCTCTCCTTTGCCCCCTGTTCTGCAGAGCTTCTGCGAAAGATACCGGCAACACCTTCCGCACCCTGCATGAAGGCGCGAATCTCCGTACTGTTAAAGGACCTCGTTGAAATGCTTCATTGTTTGCAACTGCACACAATCTGTTCTCCCGCCCTTCACAACCAGAGCGCTTTCCCGGAACCGTTGCCCCCTGTAAAAATAAGACCGGAGTCCCTCTATTCCGGAGCACGCTCCAAAGACAGAATATGCCGCCTCAAAGGCAGTATTGCAAGCGAACAACCGCCGTTGCGGGCCGCTGAGTGGACGCCGCTCACAAGTTTTCTGCATACAGCAGGACAACATACGCTAAAGAAAAAGGGCCGTTTGAAAAAACGACCCTCTTTTCTTGTAAAAGGAAGCCACTTCATTCCGGCCGGAAAACGACAGAACGCGCCTGTCGGCTACGGCTCAGGCCATGTCAATGATCTTCTTGCGCTCATCTCCGGGGAGAATTCCCCGCTTGCTTTCACGCACAAAATTGATGAACTCCACAATCTCCGGCAGATGTCCATACTCGGCTTCCAGTTGCATGAGCGCGTCGGGTCGGGGTATGCCGGAATACCACGTCATGCGGTAAGCCTGCTTGAAACCGGAAAGCAGTTCCATGGAAGCCTTGGCCCGACGCAGCCCCACAATGTTGGGAGACTGCACCGTCGCGCGGTTACCCACAGCCAGCATCCACGGCGGGAGATCCTGCGCAAGGCCGGACATACCGCCCACAAAGGCGTGTCTGCCCACTCGCACGAACTGATGTACGGCGGAAAGTCCGCCAATGATGGCATTGTCATCTACAAAGCAGTGCCCGGCAAGGGTAGCGTTGTTGGACATGACGATGTTGTTCATCACTGTGCAGTCATGCGCGACGTGCACATAGGCCATGAGCAGATTGTTGTCGCCTACGCGGGTCACGCCTCCGCCGAACTCGGTGCCGCGATGCAACGTGGTGAACTCGCGAATTCTGTTTCTGTTGCCGATGATGAGCCGGCTTTCCTCGCCGTGGAATTTCAGATCCTGGGGCTCCCCGCCCACGGCGGCGTAGGAATAGATATGGTTATCCTCCCCCATGGTGGTATACCGCTTGACGGAGGCGAAGGCATCAATGCGCGTGCGCGCACCGATGACCACATCATCTTCGATAACGGCGCACGGGCCGACGATAACATCTTCGCCGAGCTGCGCCGTAGGTGCCACGAAGGCACTCGGATGGATCTGAGGTGCTGCCATATCAGAAGGACTCCCTGGGTAGAACGGATGCGGTAAGCCTTGCTTCGGCAACGATGTTGCCGTCCACATACGCCTTGGTATCCATCTTCCAGAGCTGCATCTTGTGCGTGAGGTTGGTGCATTCCATAACCAGTTTGTCCCCCGGGCGGACGGGCGAACGGAAGCGCGCCTTCTCTATACCGGTGAAGAGATAAATCTGGTCAGGATGTTCCTTGAATTCAGGGAAGCTGTGGACCACGAGAATAACTCCCGTCTGAGCCATGGCCTCGATGATGAGGACGCCGGGCATCACCGGCACGCCGGGGAAGTGCCCCTGGAAGAAGGGTTCGTTAAAGGTGAGATTCTTATACGAACGGATATGGTCGCCGGGCACCAGCTCATCCACGCGATCCACAAGAAGGAAGGGATAACGATGGGGCAGGATGCTCAGGATCTCCTTGATGCCGAGGGAAATGGACTCGCTCATGGTGTGTTGCCTTTTAACGGTTTATAGTGACGGCTCCGCCGCCCCGCGTTTTCCCTTTGCGAGATACGAACAAAGGGCGCGGGTACGACGACGGCGGAAAAATCCCGCCGCTCTGCCGAATCAACGATGATGCATCATGGACATCCAGCGATTCCACATGGCCACAAGGGAGCGGTCAGTCTTGTCGCTGGACATGGGCTTATGGCCCATTTCCTTTTCCAGCCTGGCCACTCTCTTGAACAGCTCGGGGAGCTTGGGCATGAGCGTGGCGTTGCGTAGATAGGTATTATAGTCCATGGTGGGGGAACCGCCTACGACCTGACCTTCGGAAATATCCTTGGCCACGCCTGCCTGCGGTCCGATAGTAGAATTGTTGCCGATGTGCAGGTGCCCGGAAATACCGGCCTGCCCGGCCATAGTCACGTTGTCGCCCACATGCGTGGAGCCGGAAATGCCCACCTGGGAAACGATGAGACAATCCTTGCCGATATGCACGTTGTGTCCCACCATGACCAGATTGTCGATGCAGGTGCCGTTGCCCACCAGCGTGGCGCTGAGCGCCGCGCGGTCAATGGTGGCGTTGGAGCCTATCTCCACATGGTCCCCAAGCTCCACATGGCCTATCTGCGGAACCTTTCTGATTCCTTCCGATGTCCGCACGAAGCCGAACCCTTCGCCGCCGATGACGGCCCCGGGCTGAAGCACACAGGCTTCACCGAGCTTTGTTCCGGCCATGAGCACCACGCGCGGGTACAGAATACATCCCTCTCCCAGCTCACAATCCTCTCCGATATAACAGCCGGGAAAAATGACGCAGCCTCTGCCCAGTTTTGCACGCGGGCCGATGTAGCAGAAGGGATAGACGGTACAGTCCTCACCGAGCACGGCTTCGGGATGGATGCAGGCCATGTGACTCACACCCGTGAAGCTGCCCTGCGGCTTGACGAAGAACGTCAGCGCCTGCGCGAACATGGGGTAGGGATTATCCGTCACAAGCGCACGCTCGACGTCTCCCTCATGCTCAGGCCGCACAATGACAGCGCCGGCTCTGGTCGTGGACAGTTGTGAAACATACTTGGGGTTGGCCAGAAAGCTCAGTTCCGTAGGACCGGCCTCTTCCAGCGTGTTGATTCCGGTGATGACGATATCGTCCTCAGGATTCTTCAACGCCAGTCTGACACCGAGCTTTTCCGCTATTTCGGAAAGCCTGTACGAAGGATTGGGCATTCCTTGCTCCTTTGTTATTTCACGGAGCTGAGATTGAACTTGCCGCCTTTGGACTTCCAGACCTTGTTGACTTCATCAATCAGGCCGCTGGTCACATCGTTGGCCTGAACGTAGAACATGACGACAGAGGCGTCGATGATCATGTCATAGCCGTTTTTCTTGGCGTAGTTTTCGCATGCCGTGCGCATCACTTCATTCATCTGAGAATTGATGGCCTGCTGCACGCGGGAAAGGCGCTGCGTGTAGGCGGTTCCCTTGGTTTCCAGCTCCTGAACCTGCTTCTGAATCTTCTGAGCGCGTTCGTTGCGGGCCTTATCGGACAGAGCTGCAGCCTGCTTACGCAAATCTTCAGCCTGTTTGTTCAAATCGGCGTTCTGCTTTTCCAACTGTTCACGTTCCTTGCCGAACATGGCGGTCAGCTGTTTTTCGGCTTCCTTGCCGGGATCGCTCTGAGCGGAAAGGCGCAGGGGGTTGGCGACACCGATCTTGCCCGCGGCCTGGGCCTGAGAAGGCAGAATGACGGCAGAGCAGAAAAAGGCCACAACCAGCGCAATGACAGTGCGACGAAGCATAATAAAACTCCTTAATAAGGAAAAATAGCAACATTACATGCCCAAAGGCACGAACAACGGTCAAGATTACCCTTGAGGGCACAAGGGCGTCAAGAATGATTTAAGCCTGAGAACACCCTTCACAGCCGTGCAAGGCTCTCCAGCACGCGGGCGGCGCTTTCCGAAGGCGACAGGCCGCGAAGCTCTACGCACACCGTGGCATAACGGCGGTAGAGCTCCTCCCTTTCCAGAAACAATTCCTCCACCGTCTGTCCCGGCGCGATGGCCAATCCCCTGTCGGGATTGCGGGCGATGCGCTCGAAGATGGCTTCCCGGGGGACGTCCAAATACACGATGGGGCCGAACGAGGCAAGATGCTCCATGGTGTCCTGCCGATAGACGACGCTGCCGCCCGTGGCGAGAACCGTACGCGCCAGACGCAAAGAACGTACGATGTCGGCCTCCACATCAATGAAGGCCTCCTTGCTCATGGCGTCAGTCACACTCTGCAACGGAGCGGCAAAGGTGGCTTCTATGATGTGGTCGCTGTCCACGAAGGCCCAGTCCAGCGTCCGGGCCACAAGACGCCCCACCGTGGTCTTGCCCGCACCGGCCATACCGATAAGCGTGATACAGCCCGTTTCAGGAACAGGGGACAAGGGAAAATGTGTCCCCTGCCCGGTCAGAGAATCCGTCATACACTTCCTTCCGGACAAATGTCAGTTTGCACAGCGCAGGAGCGCGCTGTTTTCATGAGCTTAACCATACGCCGCGCACGAAAGGATTGCAAACCCGTTTCCGCCCAAGGGAAAGTCGGTATCAGATTTGTTTCCCCCTCAATCCTTCTTCACGGAAGAAAGAAACGCCATGACAAGGGCAAATTCCACACGGGTCAGCTACGGCACGTTGACCGATTCTTCCAGAAAAAGAAAGGCAAAAGCAGGATGAACACGGGAATGAGATTACTGAAAAGAGAAACCACGCCGGATGCAGAAGACGGAGTGAAACGCTGCGCAGACAACAGGCCGGTATGCCCACGGCGACCCCCATGTACAACAGGCCGTCGATGGCCGCGGCATGGAAGAGAAAAGCAGAAGCGGAGAAGAGCACCCCTCCGATGGCCTGTATGGCGGAAATGCCGAGAACGCCACAGCGTCGGGAAAGAAGGCGCATGCACACGGCATAGCCCGGGAAGGAAAACTTCGCGCCGAACATGAGCAGGTTGCCGAGAAGCGAAAGCCCCCCCTTCGGCAACGCAGGAAGCGCCGCCCTCACCGCGGAAGGCCGGAATAATGGCACGATGGTACAGCCCGTCAACTACTCCTTCAGAAACATCACGCGACCACGGCGGTGAAGAGCGGAAAAACACGCCGCAACCACGCCTTCCCGGAAGGCCGCGGTGTACTTCATGGAAAATGTCCCGAACAGGAAGCAAGGGCCATCTCGGCTCCAGCACTTCTTCCTGTCGCTTCACCCTTTTCTGCCGCGTCCATCCTGACTCAGGAAAGCGTCCTAAGCGCCATACAAAAAAGCCCGCCGTAAAGGCGGGCTCGTATCCTGCGAAAAGCGGAGGATTAACGCTTGGAGTACTGATAACGGGCGCGGGCAGCGGCCAGACCGTACTTCTTACGTTCCTTCTTGCGGGCATCGCGGGTCAGGAAGCCGGCATGCTTCAGGGCGCCGCGCAGAGCGGGATCGGCCTGGAGCAGGGCGCGGGAGATACCGAGACGAACAGCTTCGGCCTGACCGGAAATGCCGCCACCGCACACGTTGACCTTGACGTCATACTGTTCGGTGAGCTTGGTGAGAGCAAGAGGCTGACGGACGATCATCTGCAGGGTCTTGCGGGGGAAATACTGATCCATGGGACGGCCGTTGACTTCAATCTGACCGGAACCAGGATAGAGGCGGGTACGGGCGATAGCCGTCTTGCGGCGGCCGGTGCCATAATCAAAAGCGGTGGACATGGCTGGACTCCTACTTCTCAAAGGTCAGCGGCTTGGGAGCCTGAGCGGCGTGAGGATGTTCAGCGCCGACATAAATCTTCAGTTTCTTCAGCATGGCGCGGCCAAGACGGTTCTTGGGCAGCATGCCGCGGACGGCCTTGCGGAGCACTTCCTCAGGCTTGGTGGCCAGCAGCTTTTCGAGGCTGACTTCCTTGAGGCCGCCGACCCAGCCGGAGTGGCTGTAATAGAACTTGTCGTGCATCTTGGTGCCGGTCACGCGAATCTTTTCGCAGTTGACCACGACGATGAAGTCGCCGTTGTCCATGTGAGGGGCGAATTCAGGCTTATGCTTGCCACGCAGGCGATGCGCGATCTGGGTAGCGAGACGGCCAAGAATCTGATCTTCGGCGTCAACCAGATACCACTGACGGTCGATGTCGGCCGGGGTCGGGCTGAAAGTTTTCATGAAAATATCTCCT
>CASFUJ010000082.1 GCA_949297645.1 uncultured Desulfovibrionaceae bacterium | reverse complement strand
CCCGCACCGTCGCCCTCACCGTCGTGTCCCTCGCCGTGTTCAGCTTCTCCGGCAACGTATGGCTCTCCCTCGTCGCGGCCTTCTTCATCGGTTTCGGCATCACCACCACCAACATCAGCGTGAACACCCTGTGCCAGACCACGACCTCCGACGACTGCCGCAGTCGCGTCATCAGCCTGTACATCATGTGCACCGCGGGCGTCGGCCCGGTGGGCGGCCTCGTATTCGGCGCCATGGCCGACGTCGCGGACGCGCCGAAGACCCTGCTTTTCTGCGCCGTCGCTCTTGCCGCGGCCCTCGTCCTCTTCGCCCGGCAGCTGCGGCCCATCCACCACAGTCTGGCCCTCGCCCTGAGAAAGTGACGCTCCGCGCCGTCTCCTGCGGATGAAGCGAAGCCCCGCGCGGGCAGTCCCGCCGTTCCCGGCAGGCGTCCGGGGCTTCCGGCGGGCGACCTCTTCGTCCCGCGCGGCCCGTCCGCGCCTGAGAAAGAATCCCCCCTGCGGACGCCGCTTCCGACCTTCCGCAGGCGTTCCCCGCGCCTTTGCGCGCACAACAAAGGAAAACACATGTCCGGCATCCTCTCCGCCCTCGTCACCGTCTTCGGCATCATGTTCCTCGGCCTTGCCGCCGAGCGCCGCCGCATTCTCGCGCCCGCCATGGCGCTGTGCCTCAATCAGTTCGTGTACTGGGTCAGCATGCCCGCCCTCATCTTCATGCAGATGTGCTCCATTCCCATGGGCGGGGCCGGGCCCTTCATCTGGGGGTCCTTCGGCGCTTCCATGCTCTGCTATTTCATCTACTATCTCATCTTTTCCCGCTTCTGGCGCGTGCATCGCCCGGAAACCACCATCCGCGCCCTTGCCTCCGCCTTTCCCAACGCGGCCTTCTTCGGCCTGCCCTTCATCGTCATGACCTTCCCCGGCAACGAGGAGGCCGTCACCGCGTGCATGCTCTGCGCCCTGCTCTACACCGGCGTGTTCCTCACCGCCGACACCACCCTCGACGTTCTCTCCTCCTCCGGGCAGGCGCGGCGCGGCCTCGGACTCCGCCTCGCCGGAGAACTCGTGCGCAACCCCATGCTGGTTTCCGCCGTACTCGGGGCGTGCGCGGGCTTTTCCGGCCTGCCCGTGCCCCGCGCCGTCACCAGCATTGCGCAGATGCTCGGCTCCACGGCCGCTCCCTGCGCGCTGTTCGGCATGGGCATGGTGCTCTCGGCCCAGCTCTCCGGCGCGGGCGCGGGCGCGGGTGCTGTGAAGCGCGGCAGGCTCTGCCTCATCAGCGTGTTCAAGCTGCTCGTGCAGCCTCTTCTCACCTTCTTCGTGCTGCTTGCCGCGGGATGCTCCGGTACGGCTCTCGCCGTGGGCACCGTGACCTCGGCCATGCCCACGGCCACCATGGTCTATATTCTCGGAGAACGCTATCAGGCGTGCCCGGCGGAAGCCTCCTTCACGGTGGTCGCCACCACGCTTCTGGCCCTCGCGTCCCTGCCCGTGGTCATGTACGCGCTCTCCTTCGCCGGGCTCGTATAGGGGCAAAGGGGCCGCTTGCTAAAGAGAGCGGGGAGCGCTATCATGCTTCCCGCTTTTCCCTGCGTCATGCGCCGTCCGGCGGACTGTTCGCCGTTTGCCGCGAAAAGGAGGTCTTCATGCCGGAGAGTTACCTGCCCCCCATTCTTCCCTGCTCCACCTGCGGAGGCCGGGAACAGAAACTCGAATCCTGTCAGCCCGCAGGCCGCCGTCACGAACTGTGGAGGGTGGTGTGCCCCTGCGGCTGCGCCCTGACGCAGTGGGCCGTATCGCAGGGCTCCGCCATACGGCTGTGGAACCGCTTCCTCGGCGAGGAACACAAGGACTGAGCCCTTTTCCGCAACCCTTTTCCGCGCGCTTGCGCCGCAGTACTGCCATGGCCACATCCCATCCCCGTCCCCGCATGCTTCTGGCCGACGAAAACGGTCAGATTTTCGACGACCCCGACCTGCTCATGCTCTGCCGCAAGGGCAACGAATGGACGCTGCCGCGTCCCGACGAACTCATGCCCCTGCCTCCCGAAAGCGAGCTCTTCCTGCTGCCGGGCCGTCACGCCGCGGGCCTCGACCCGGAAACCGGGGAAACCGTGGAAGTGGAGGAACTGGCCGTTGCCGCCTTCGTTGCGCCCGCCCATACCCTCACCGGCCATCCCGTCTATGTGACGGACGAAGACGCCCCCACCCTGCCCCTTTTCGCCTACGCCGCCGTGGGCATGATAGGCGACCGCTTCTATGTCTGCGCCAAAAAGGTGGATGAGGACCCGCGCCAGATCTTCACCGGCATTCCGCAGAAGAACATCAACCGCGCCGCCAAAGAACTCATGGCGAAATTTCCGGACAACCGCTTCATTCAGCACCTCATGCGGAACTGCGTGCTGAAGTACGGCTGCCCCGCGGCCAAGAACCTCGCCATCGGCCGCTACGAGGCCCCCATTCCCACCTCGCGCGTGTGCAACGCAAGATGCGTGGGCTGCATTTCCCACAAGAACGAGGATTCCACCATCTGCGCCACCCCGCAGGACCGCCTCACCTTCACCCCCACGGCCGACGAAATCCTCGAAATGATGTTCCACCACATGAAGAACGAGGCCCATCCCATCTTCTCCTTCGGACAGGGCTGCGAAGGCGAACCTCTCACCGAGGCGCCGCTGCTTCTCGAAGTGGTGAAGCGCTTCCGCGCAGAAGGCGGACACGGCACCATCAACCTGAATTCCAACGCCTCCATGCCGGACGAGGTGGCAAAGCTCGCCGAAGCCGGACTCACCTCCCTGCGCGTGAGCATGAACAGCGCAAGAGAAGAGGTCTATACCCGCTACTACCGGCCGCGCAGCTTCACCTTTGCGGACGTGCGCCGCTCCATAAGGGAAGCCTCGGGCCGCGGCGTGTTCGTCTCCCTGAACCTGCTCTACTTCCCCGGCATCACCGACTGCGAAGAGGAAATAGAGGCCCTCGTGGAGCTCATCAATGCCTGCGGCGTGAGCTTCATCCAGCTTCGCAACCTGAACATCGACCCCGAACTCTACATGAAGCTCATGGAAGGCGTGACCTTCGGCCCCTCCGTGGGGCTGGTCAACTTCCGCAAGCGCCTCAGAAAGTACTGCCCCGGCCTCAGCTTCGGCTACTTCAACCCCTACAGAGGCGACGGCGAAGAAACGGACGACAAGGCGGAATAACACGTCGGCCTCACGCCCCGGAAGCGGCTCTTCCCGGGCCTTTTCCGGGAAATCGTTTCCCCGGCCGACCTCCCCGCCTCCCGGGGCCCTTGCCGCGCCGGAGTCGTGCCCCGTTCCTTCCGGCCGCGTCCCCGCTCCGGAGCCTTTTCGAGGCGGAAAAACGCGGCTTTTCCGCCGTCATCGCGTCCCTTCCCGCGAAGACGGCCCTCCGGAGCCTGCCGCAGACATCCCGCCCGGGGGAACCTCTTTCGGCGGCTCCCCGGGGCGGCGGACTTCGTTTTCGCTTCCCGGACGTTTGCCCCTTCTCCCTTCCCGCGGGGCCGCCTGCGCAGGTTCGGCCCCGCTCTTCCTTCAAGGATGCTCATGACAACCTTCTCCCCCCTTTCGCGCTTTTTCGGCAAAAAAACGGCGCGCCTTGCGCTTGCCGCCGCCCTCGCCTGCGTGCTCTCCCCCCTTCTTCCTTCCGCCGCGCCCGCCTTTGAATCGCGCTACGTGTACAAGTCCGACGGCGCGCCCATGTTCGAACTGCGCTTCTTCGGCAAGGGAGAAGAATTCGCGGAGCCGGACGAATACGGCGAATACCTGTCCACCTGGACGCTCTCCGAAAAGCAGATGAACGGCGTGAGCCAGGCGGCCGGTCTCTGGGCCGAAACGCTCGGCCCGGGCAGCGCGGACGGCGCGCTTCCGGTCTTCAACATCGGCACGTTCGACGAGGAAAACGCCGCGGCGATGAGCGAACCGAACACCTCGTCTCTACCCGTGGTGTTCACCGGTCTTCAGGGCGCCCTCATAAACGGCACGCC
Source organism: uncultured Desulfovibrionaceae bacterium (assembly GCA_949297645.1). Lineage (GTDB taxonomy): Bacteria > Desulfobacterota > Desulfovibrionia > Desulfovibrionales > Desulfovibrionaceae > Mailhella. The sequence goes on along the minus strand of CASFUJ010000082.1, from coordinate 3,845 downwards.
CATGGAAAAGCCCGCCCTCATCGCCGTAGGGACTCTGGACTTCGACATGCCGGAGCATTTCTCGCCCCTGCCTTCCACGAAAGGCGCGGACTTCGTCTCCGTGCTGTATCACGAAGTCGGGCATGCCCTGGGCGTGGCCAGTCTGGCCATGGACCATGCCTACGGCCCCCTGACGCAGATGACAGCATGGGACTCGCACCTTACGGACAAATACGGCACGACCCTTGCGCCGGGCATGAGCGTGGTGAAGGAAGGCGAAGAGGACGGCGTGGACGGGCCGAAGTTCGTCGTGGGGGAAGGCATCAACAGCGGCGTCTATTTCCACGGCGACCATGTTGCCGAAGTGCTCGGCGAGGGCAAAGGGCTTCTCATCGAAGGCTACGAGGAAAACGACCCCGACCTCTCCCACATCGAGCTTGAGCGCAGCCTCATGAGCCACCAGGACTACCGCAACTACACCACCTTCATGGAAGCGGAACTGGCAGCGCTTCAGGACATCGGCTACCGCATCGACCGCAGGAACTTCTACGGCTTCTCCATCTACGGCGACGGCGAAACCATCGTGAACGAAAACGGCTACTTTGCCAGAAACGAGGCGGGAAACGCCTACCTTGAGGGCGTGCCGAACACAGCCACGCTCGGCACGGGCCTGCACATCTACGGCAAGAGCAACACCGTGACTCAGGCCGCCGACCTTCTGGCCTGCGGCACGGCGGGCACCGGCATCCGCGTGGACGGCAGTGACAACGCTCTCACCATAGCGGACGGCGTGCGCATTGCGGCAGACGGCGCGTGGGGTACGGGCCTTCTTGTGGCCTACGGCAAAAATCATACCGTGGTGAGCCGGGGCGACGTGACGGCCCTCGGCCCGGGCGGCATTGCCGCCCGCTTCGACTTCGGCAACAACCTCCTCGGCAACGACGCGGAATACCGCGGCTCGTGGATATGGAACAACCCGTATGAAGAATGGGGCTGGTTCCTTATTTCCGACCCCTCGAACCCCTATTATAATATCGACCCGTACGGCATGGAGCTGAATCTCGACGGGCCTCTCGTCTCGCGCTTCGACGTGAGCGGACTTCTCGCCGGAAGCGAGGCCTCCATCTTCCTGTCCGAAAACGCCTTCGTTCAAAGCATCAACATACTTTCCGGCGCGCAGGTCGTCGGAGACATCGTTTCCGAGTGGGACCCGGAAAATCCGGACATCCAGTACGACGGCGACCGCAGCGAGCTTCACACCGCCCTCGCCTTCGGGCTTGCGCCGGATGAAGACGGCCGCGCGGGAGCGGCGGACGACGCCTTCGACATGACGCTCTGCGGCGGCATAGACGGCGCAAGGAGCATCAACATGAGCCTTGAGGCAGGCCGCCTTGCCGTGACCGATACCGTGAACGTGTATTCCCTGAAGAATTCCGGCACCCTCGCCCTGTACGGCGCGAATGAGGAAGGCTATGCCGCCACGGTGACGGGCGCCTTCACAAACGCCGAAGACGCCGTGCTGGAAACCGGCTTTTCCGCCTCCGGCCATGTGTACGGCGTACAGGCCGGCTCCGCCTCCCTTGACGGAACGTGGGCGCTGCGCCCCGTATGGGACTTCTATGCCGAAGGCGCGCGCATCACGCCGGAGGCCCCGGTGACGGTGAGCGGCGCGTCCGAGTCGTTGAATTCGGACGGGTTCAAGGCGGTGGAACTTGCCGAAAACGCCTCCCCCACGCTGAACTTCACCCTGACGGACAGCTCCGTCTCCTCCCCGGTGGTCACCGTTTCCCGCGAAAGCGACGCCTACAGCCGCTTTGCGGACAACGCGGGGGCGCGCTCCCTCGGGCAGGCGCTCTACGGCGTCTCCGGCGCGGCGGAAGGCGACATGCAGAACCTCATTGCCGCGCTGGACTGGTCCGGGAAGGACGGCTCCGGCGTCACGCGCGGGCTGAACGCCCTCGGCCCGCAGGCCTATGACGTTTCCGCCCGCGCCACGCTCTCGCAGATGAGCGAATACTCGGCGCTTGTTCTGCGCCACCTGCTTTCGGAGGCTCCGGCCTCCGGCGAATGGCGTTTCTGGAGCACCCCCTGGGGTTCCTCCTCATGGCAGGGCGGCCGCCGCGGCGCCAGCGGCTGGCAGAGCACGGGCGCGGGCCTTCTCGCCGGAGCGGAAAAAGGGTTCGAGTCCGGCCTCACCGCAGGCGTGCACCTTGCCGCGGGCGCGCGCCGCACAACCCTGCACGGCGACGCCGCGCAGGCCGATGCCAGAACCGCGCTTCTCGGCGCGCAGGCCCTTTTCGCGCCGCAGGACTGGAACGGCTTTTACCTTGCGGCGCAGGCCCGCCTCGGCATGGAGGACGCGGACATGGAAAGAACCGTGCTCATCGGCCCCTTCCTGCGCCGCCACAAGAGCGACTGGACCGCCCTGACCGGCTCCGCCATGCTCGGCGCAGGCCGGGACTGGACGTGGCGAACAGGCGAAGGCACGCTTGCCGCCGGGCCGCTCGCCTTCGTGGAATACGCCTTTCTCCAGCGCCCGGACATCGACGAGCGCGGCGAAGGCGCTTCCCGCCTGCACCTTGAAAGCACATACTTCACCTCCCTGCCCCTGACCCTCGGCATGCGCGCCCGCTGGAGCGCCGCGCTTGAGAGCGGCTCCGGCCTCTCCCTCGACGCCATGGCCGCATGGCGGCACGAACTGGCCGACCCCGTGTTCCATACCAGCGCCTCCTTCCGGGACTACGGCGACTTCTCCTTCTCTTCCGCCACGGATACCGCGGGCCGCGACGCCATGCTCCTTCAGGGCGGCGTGACGCTCGAAAGCCCGGACAAGGCGTTCTTCATGCGCCTCGGCGTGGGCGGCGAACTCTTCCGGGACGACGCCTCCTCCGCCGGAGCCTCCCTCTCCCTCGGCTGGAAGTTCTGACTACGAAAAACACCTTTTTCATGCGGACAGGCCCGCGCCGAACTCGTCGTACGGCGCGGCTGCCGGCGACCTTTTCCGTGCGGACGGGAAGCGCCGTCTCATGAAAAAGGTGTTTTTCCGGCCGCCCGTGTTCTCTCCGGCCGCTGAACGGATTTCCGGCCGCTCCCCACACGCCTGAAGGCGTTTCCGGTACCCTTCAGCTTCCGTGGAGATTCCAGGTTCAGAACCCGTTAACGGACAACCAGGAAAAAGCCGGTTTCCCCCCGGCCCCCTGTTTCCGCCCGTCGAAGCGCCTCGCCCCGTTGACGGGCATTTTTTTTTACGGGCCGAATTTCCGGCGCGGAGCGAAGCGGCGTCCGGAGCGTCCGGGCGCGGAAAAGACGAAACATGCCCGTCTCCGGCCGCAGCGCCGCGCCCGCTCAGGCGCTTTTGCCATGCCCACGCCCGGAAAAATGCGAAGGCATCCGGCGCGTTACGTCCTCCGCTCGGGAACGCGGTCTTTCCCTCTGCCGGAATGCGCCGGAGAAACGCCCGTTCCCGCCATGACGCATCGGCCGAAATTCCGGCCCGGCGCCCGGCGCAAGTCCGCCCCGCAACGCGCGAAAAGCCTTCTCCTTCAACGCTCCTCGAGAAAAAATGACCTGTACAAAAAATTTTTTCCGTTATACGGTTCTCCCAAAAGGGGATGCACGGCAAAAAAGCGGACGGCATCTCCTGCACCGGCACAAGGTGGGAATATCATACACCATGGAGGAGAATGTCTTATGCAAAGAGAGAGATTCAGGCTCAGGCTGACGCCTTCGGCAGGCAGTGCGCGAAAAGCCCTGCCGTTCCTGCTGGCTGCCGTGCTGCTGGCCGCGCCCGGTGTGGCGGGGGCCACCAATAAGGGCGGGCAGACTGTGGATATTGGCGGCGTGTTTTATGATCCCTGGTATTATGG
>CASFUJ010000081.1 GCA_949297645.1 uncultured Desulfovibrionaceae bacterium | reverse complement strand
CGGACAGGCCAAGACACACTATTACGGCGGACTGCGCAAGTATCAGTGGTTCGCAAGGCCTCTGGCGCTGCACGGAGTCATCGTCACCGCCGACGGGAAGAGCATATCCGTCCGGCTCGGGGAAGAGGACGCGGACCCCGTATTCACCATTGCGGACCTTCTGCCCCATCTCTCCCACAAGGACGGCTCCCTCTCGCTCTCCGACGCCTTCGACGCCGAAAAGCTGAACGTCATTCTCGGACACGAGCCCGTGCTCAAGAGCGAGGAGGACGAGAAAGACCCCAAGGACCCGGTGAAGACTCGTATTCTCCAGCTGCTCCATGAAAAGTACGGCATCAGGGAAGACGACCTCATTTCCGCGGAGCTGGAAGCCGTGCCCGCCGGTCCCGCCCGTCATGTGGGACTCGACAGGGGCATTGTGGGCGGCTACGGACAGGATGACCGCATCTGCGTCTATACGGCGCTGCGCGCCCTTCTCGAAGCGGAAGAGCCGGAATACACCTGCTGCCTCATCTTCTGGGACAAGGAAGAAATCGGCTCCGACGGCTCCACCGGCGCAAGCTCGCGTTTCTTCCAGTACTGCGTGGAAGACATGGCCGCCGCATGGGAGCCGCAGACGCCCTTCCGCAGAATCATGATGAACACCAGAGCTCTGTCCGGCGACGTGCACGCGGCCGTGGACCCCGACTGGCAGGACCGCCACGAACTCAGAAACTCCGCCTTCTTCGGTCACGGCGTGGCCTTCTGCAAGTTTACCGGATCCCGGGGAAAATACGGCGCCAACGATGCGCACCCCGAATACCTCGGCTGGATGCGCGGCGTGCTCGACGCCAGAAACATTCCGTGGCAGATGGCGGAACTGGGCAAGGTCGATGTAGGCGGCGGCGGAACCGTGGCGCTGTTCCTCGCAGCCTACGGCATGGACGTGGTGGACGCCGGTCCTGCCCTGCTCGGCATGCACAGCCCCTTCGAGCTTTCCTCCGTGCCCGACATCTACGCCACCAAGCTCGCCTATCAGGCTTTCTTTGAGGCAAAGTAATCTTCAGCTCCCGGCTTTCCCAGAAAGGCCGCCCGTTGTCGGGCGGCCTTTCTGCCTTCCGGAAAGCGCCCTGCCCTTCTTCCTGAAGACTTCCGACAGCGACAAGAAACGCACCCGCCCGCCCCGACAGGCATGCGCGCCTTCCCCGGTGTGAAAAAACGGCGCATGACCCGCACATGCGGCGGACTCAGCCCTTCATGACGGATCTCTCCACACCCGTGCTGACGCGCCGTCAGGACGTACGGCCAAGCCAGACACTCTCTGAGCCGGACAGGGCGCATTCAAGGGAATCAGTCTCCCTGCGTCGTGCATCGGATAAGAACATACGTTCCGAACAAGTATGAGATTGTCAGGCATGCCGCCCGCAACAGGGCCTCCGGCTCCGGGCAAACCACGAACCTTCCCGCACGACATGAAGGAGGCGGGCGCGTATGCCGACATACGCGCCCGCCTCGGGGAGGTAATGTACCAGAACCTGCCGGAGAACATCTCCGGCTCATGTCATATCGCTATTACAGGGCCTTCTTGTAGATGGCCGCCACGGCAGCATCAGTCATGATGCGGGGGTTGGTCAGGCCGCAGGCGTCCTTCTGGGCGTTGGCGGTCATGATCGGGATGTCTTCCTCGCGGACTTCCTTGCCGTACTTCTTGCCGAGGGCGATGAGGCCTTCGGGGATGTTCACATCGCGGGAGAGCTGGCGGATGGCCTTGACGGCGGCTTCGGCGGACTCGTTGGCGGTGTAGCCTTCAGTGCGTTCGCCGAGCAGCTTGGCGATGCGGCCGAAACGGCGGCGGGCAGCGATAAGATTGTATTCGCAGACGTAGGGCAGCAGAATGGCGTTGCATTCGCCGTGCGGCAGGTTGTAGAAGCCGCCCAGCTGATGGGCCATGGCATGAACGTGGCCGAGGCTGGCGTTGTTGAAGGCCATGCCGGCGAGGTATTCAGCGTAGCACATACCTTCGCGGGCTTCCTTGTCCTGACCGTTGGCCACGGCGCGACGCAGATAGCGGTTGATGTATTCGATGGCCTTTTCCGCGCAGGCGTCGGTCATGGGCGTGGCGGCGGTGGACACATAGGCTTCCACGGCGTGGGTCAGGGCGTCCATACCGGTGGCGGCGGTGAGGGAAGGCGGCATGCCCATCATGAGGACGGGGTCGTCGATGGCGACGCTGGGAGTGCAGCGCCAGTCAACGATGGCCATCTTCACCTTGCGGGCCACGTCGGTGATGATGCAGAAACGGGTCATTTCGGAAGCGGTACCGGCGGTGGTGTTCACGGCAACATAGGGCGGGAAGGGCTTGCTGGACTTGTCCACGCCTTCGTAGTCCTGAATCTTGCCGCCGTTGCTGACGAGGAAGCCGACGCCCTTGCCGCAGTCATGAGAGCTGCCGCCGCCGAGGGTGATGAGGCTGTCGCAGCCGTTTGCCTTGTAAACGTCGGCAGCGTCATGCACGTTCTGATCGGTGGGGTTCGGAACGGCGCCGTCGAACACAACATAGGAGATGCCGCCTTCATCGAGGATGTCGGTGATCTGTTTCAGGATGCCGCAGGCAACGATACCCTTATCAGTTACTATAAGAGGATGCTTGGCCCCCAGGCTCTTCAGACGGCTGGGAATCTCCTTGCTGCAGTTGGGACCTACCAGAGTAACAGTAGGAATAAAGAAAGAAGTGATCTGACCCTGATACATGCATTTGACATCCGTGCTCATAGTAACTCCTTGGTAGCATTGATAGCGAAAGGATAAGAGACTTGTACTGTATTTGTCCTACGAGAATGCTGTGAAAAAGTCAAATATTATGGAAAAATAAAAAAATAACTTTTTCATTTCAAAATTCAGAAATTAAAAAAATAAAATATTACAATATATTATCCTGTTCTTCCGGTAACAATCTGCCTGTTTTGCCCGTCTCATTTCAAAATTCCATTTCAAAATTATTTTTCCGGCGACGTTTCCGCCGCAGATGGGGAACTCCTGAACTTGGCGTGACCGATAACGGCCGGTATCATCGAGATACCTTATAAATACTATCCTGAAAAAACGCTTTGTTCGGAAAATTGTTCTGCCGCCCGGCGGCATGGCCGCAAGCCCGGCTCCTGTCCGGCAAGAAGGCTGTACATAACGGCCGGACTTTCGGCGACGCGTTCCTGAAGTCCGGACACGGAAAATCCCCTGCCCAGCTTTGCAGACAAAAGGCGGGACGCTTCTTCCTGCTTTTTCTCCAGCCTGCGCCGGTCGCCGCTCCAAAGACCTGTGCGGCACTGCGCGTTTTCGGATTTTCCGACCAGCTTTCGCCAGGAAAAAGGGCCCGTCGCTTTCCCCATGCCTCACGAAAACATCCGGCTGCCTCATCGCGGCGCTCTCCCTTTCGCCGTACGGCGTCCCTCCCCGGCATGCGGGCATGGTCGCCTCAACGCGCCCCCTCCGGAGCTCCGTTTTTTGCCGCCATGCCGAAAACAGTCCGCAGATCCGAAACGTACGAGCGAAACACGCCCCCATCGCAGGGCTTTTGCGTGCCGATGGCATGGCGCGCCATCCCCCACGCTCTCGGAGGAGCTTTTCTCTGATGATGTCCGGGCGGTTGCCTCCCCCTCTCCCTGTTCGACCGGAGCAAAAACATGAAGTCCGCCTTTCGGAAAGAAACGCAGATACGAAGATGACCGTATTCTCTTCTTCCCCTGAAGTATTCCTGCAATCCGGTATCGGGCGCTTCCCGTGTCTGCGAAGACGGCATTTCCGCCCTCATGCGCATGTGTATGAGAAAAGAACGGGCACATGCAGCGACGACTCTTGAAACACCATCTGTACTGGGATATAAGAAGAAAAAACCGGAAGTGCATGCATGGCGTTCCCGACTATGCCTGCCTTTTGAAAAACATGGAGTAGAAACATGCGTCGCATTCTTCTCACCTGGGCCCTTCTGGCCGCCATGGTCGTCCCCGCCTCCGCCGCCGTCGACACCAGCAAACTTCAGCTTCCCGGCGACCTGACTCTCGAACAGGCGCAGAAAGTCGTCGATGGCGCCCTTGAGTTCGCCAAGAAACAGGGCGTGCCCATGAACATCACCGTCATCGACGCCGGGGGCAACCTCAAAGCCTTCTGCCGCATGGACGGCGCCTTCCTGGGCAGCATTGATGTCTCGATGAAGAAAGCCAAAACGGCTCGTATGTTCAACATGTCCAGCGCCGAACTCGGCGCCGCCGCCCAGCCCGGCGGCGAACTCTTCGGCATTGAAGTGACCAACAACGGTCTCGTCATCTTCGGTGGCGGCGAACTGCTGAAGGACAAGAACGGCGTCATCGTCGGCGCCATCGGCGTTTCCGGCGGCTCCGTGCAGGAAGACACCAACGTGGCCAAGGCCGGCGTCGCTTCGCTGAACAAGTAACACGTCCCCGGGCATGACAAGCCCTGCCTGAAACAAGGCATGCGAACTCGGGCGGATGCCTCTGGGTATCCGCCCTTTTCCATATCGGCGCTCCGCCATTCCCGACGGAAACGAACCGAATCGCAGAAGCAGGACACGAAACAGAACGTGTCGAAAAAAAAACGCGGTCCCCGAAGTTCTTTTCGACGTTTTCCCGCTTATAGGGAGGAACACATGGACATCATTCAGGCCATAGAAACACGACGCAGTATCCGCAGCTATACGGAACAGCCGGTGGAAAAAGCCGTACTGCAGAAACTCCTCCAGCTTGCCGTCAAGGCCCCCACCGGGTCAGGCATGGAACCGTGGGGCTTCGTGGTGCTTCAGGATGCGCAGGAAATCAACGCCCTCTCCGAAAGCATCAAACGGAAGGTGCTGGAACATCTGGAAGAGTACCCGCAGTTTGCACAGTATGAATCCTGGCTTCGCAACGAGCGTTATCATATTTTCAATCATGCGGGTACGGTCGTGGTCATTTACGGGGACGCCGCATCGCCCTGGCATGTGTATGACTGCTCCCTTGCGGCCGGCAACCTCATGCTGGCCGCGGCAGAGGAAGGTCTCGGCTGCTGCTGGATAGGCTTTGCTGAGGCGCTGTTCAACGAGGCGTCGTTCAAGCGCGCCCACCATGTTCCCGACAACTTCCATCTGGTGGCGACATTGAGCATGGGCTATACCAAAGTTCCCGTTCCTCCCTGCACCAGAAAGGACCCCGTCGTCTTTTCCTGGACATGACACCCCGGGAACCGGGCCGGACGAGAGGGAAGACATCCGCCTTCTTCCCGCGGGCATGTTCCTCCTTCAGGCCCACTTTCCCCGCCCGGTTCCGCTTTCTTTCAGGCCGCGCCCTGTCGAGAGTCACGAAATCGAAGATGCCCGTCAAAAGCGTGATTGTTTTTCCGTTTCCTTGACGAAAAAAATCTCCCGGCCCTATGGTGGGCTTAAAGAAGCTTCTCCGACACCAAACGACATCAACCAAGGAGCACGGCATGTTTCGTTTCCTGCGCGTCAATATGGCCACCAAGAGCTGCGTGTTTGAAGATATTCCCGAAGAATACGCAGGTCTCGGCGGTCGCGCCCTGACCTCCACCATCGTGGCCCGCGAGGTCAACCCCATCTGCACTCCTCTCGGACCGCACAACAAGCTGGTCTTCGCCCCGGGGCTTCTGGGCGCCACCAACAGCCCCAACTCCAACCGCATTTCCGTAGGCTGCAAGAGCCCTCTCACAGAAGGCATCAAGGAATCCAATTCCGGCGGCCAGCCCGGCGGCCATCTGGCCAAACTCGGCATCCTCGCCATCATCGTGGAAGATATGGCTACGGAAGGCGAATGGTGGCAGCTTGAAGTCGGCAAGGACACCGCACGCCTCGTACCCTCCCCCGTGGCGGGGCTCAACAACTTCGATGCGGTGAACAAGCTGGTGGAACAGTACGGCAGGGACTGCAGCTACGTCACCATCGGCAGAGCCGGCGAGTTCAAGCTCACCGCCGCCAGCATCGCCTTTACGGACCGCGAGCTTCGTCCCCAGCGCCATGCCGGTCGCGGCGGCGTCGGCGCCGTCATGGGTTCCAAGGGGCTGAAGGCCATCATCATCAATCCCGAAGGCGGCAAGAACCATCCTCTCGTGGATGAAGAGGGCTTCAAGGCCGCTTCCAAGCGCTTCGCCAAGGCGCTTACCAGCCACCCCATCACGGGCAAGGGTCTTGCCGAATACGGCACCGCGGTTCTCGTCAACATTCTGCATGAAGCCGGCGGCCTGCCCACCAGAAACTTCACCTGCGGCCAGTTCGAGCAGCATGAAGCCGTATCCGGCGAAATGATGAACAAGCTCACCAAGGAGCGCGGCGGCGACGGCGCCGTGGCCCACGGCTGCATGAGCGGCTGCATCATCCGCTGCAGCGGCATCTTCCCCGACGCCAAGGGCAAGTTCAAGAGCAAGTGGCCTGAATACGAAACCCTGTGGTGCTTCGGTCCCCACAGCAACATCGGCGACCTTGACCTCATCTGCACCTTCGACCACATGTGCGACGACTTCGGTGTGGACACCATCGACGTAGGCGTGGCCATCGGCGTGGCCATGGCCGGCGGCGGTATTCCTCTCGGTGACGGCAAGGCCGTGCTGGAAGCCATGCAGGGCATCAGCGACGGTACGCCCCTCGGTCGCATCATCGGCTGCGGCACCGCCACCACGGGCCGCGTGTTCGGCGTCAGAAGAGTGCCCTGCGTCAAGGGACAGAGCCTTCCCGCCTATGATCCGCGCGCGGTCAAGGGCGTGGGCGTCACCTACGCCACCACTCCCATGGGCGCGGACCACACCGCAGGCTACGCCGTCACCGCCAACATCCTGAACTGCGGCGGCAAGGTTGACCCGCTCAGGAAGGAAGGTCAGATAGAACTTTCCCGCAACCTGCAGATCGCCACGGCTTCCGTGGACAGCGTGGGTCTTTGCCTGTTCACGGCCTTTGCCATCCTCGATATTCCGGACGCCCTTGCGGCCATCGTGGACATGCTCAACGCCAAGTTCGGCTGGCAGCTCACCGGCGACGACGTCGTCACTCTGGGCCAGCGCATTCTGTCCACGGAAATCGACTTCAACCGTCGTGCAGGCATCACAGAAGCGGCCGACCATCTGCCCGACTTCTTCAGCGACGAACCCGTGCCTCCGCACAACACCACCTTCGACTTCACGCCTGAGGAACTGCAGACCACCTTCAACTGGATAAAGAAATAAGCAACGCACGGCGCGCGGGTTGCCCCGCGCGCCGGATTCTCCGCCCATGAGCATACAGATAAAACTCAGCACCACCCTGCGCGACTGTGTCCCGGACTATGTGCCGGAAACCGGACTTCTCTTTGAACCCGAAGACGACACGCCCCTCACGGCCGGAGAACTGGCACGGCGTATCGGTATCCCTCCGGAAGAAGTCAAAATCGTCATGGTCAACGCCCGCCAGAGCGAACTGGACAGCCCTGTCCGCGACGGCGACCGGGTAGCGTATTTTCCCGCTGTGGGAGGCGGTTAATGGAGACTTTTCCCTCGCGCGAGAACCTGCTTTTTCTGCTGGAGCCTTTTCTGGAAGACTCCGGGGAACCATGCGCCGTTAACGCCTCGGGAATCCGTCATCTGGCGCAGTATCTCCGTCTGCCGGAGCGCGAGGTCATGGCGGAACTTCTGCTGCGGGATATCTGGCCTCTGCGCTTCTCCCGCAACCGGGGTACGCTCACGGCCCGTCAGCAGTCGGCTCTTCTGCGCTGCCGCGTGCTCATTGCCGGATGCGGCGGACTCGGCGGCCAAACGGCGGAACTTCTCGCCCGCATGGGCGCAGGCGAACTTATTCTCTGCGACCCGGACAGGTTCGAGGAAACCAATCTCAACAGACAGCACTTCTGCACGGAAAAGACCCT
>CASFUJ010000080.1 GCA_949297645.1 uncultured Desulfovibrionaceae bacterium | reverse complement strand
AACAAGGAAAGTCATGTCCCCGGGACATCCGGGCAGGTCGGGGCGTCGTGCCGAGAGACCATCCTTCACTCGCGCAGGCGCGGCCGGGCATGTGAGGGCTTCACGCCCTCTTCCTTCTTATCCGAGCCGGGAGAACATCCGGGCAGGTCGGGGCTCGCGGCCCGGCGTTTGTCGCGTCTGGGGCGCGGGCCGTCCGGGACGAAACTGTGCTCTTTTCCCGCCGACAGGCAAAGTGCTCCCTCCTTCGTGCGCGAAAACGTAAAAAAAAATTCCGCCTCTTTTTCTGCCGAAGGCATGAAATTTATAACTAACCCTCTGAACTGACGGACGTTAACGCTTATCCGGTAATAACTGTTATTTTTCTTTCCCCCTTGTCATAACAAAAAAGGGGTTTTACACTGGTTCCACTCTCAAGGATGCGTGATGTACGGCGCATCCGTTCATATTTTTTTATGAAAGGCCAAAGGTAAGGTTTTTTTCCATGTCTTTTCCCGCGTTGAAAATCGGTGATCTCATCGCCCGCACGCCCATCGTTCAGGGCGGCATGGGCGTCGGCATATCTCTTTCCCGTCTGGCCGCGGCCGTGGCCGAAGAAGGCGGCATCGGCGTCATCGCCGGGGCCATGGTGGGCATGCGCGAACCGGACGTTGCCTCCAATCCCATCGAGGCCAACATCCGCGCTCTGCGTCGCGAAATCGAAAAGGCCCGCGCGGCCACGCAGGGTATCATCGGCGTGAACGTCATGGTCGCGCTCACCACCTTTGCGGAAATGGTGCGCACTGCCATCGAATCAAAGGCCGACGTTATTTTCTCCGGCGCCGGTCTGCCCATGGATCTTCCCAAAATCTTTCAGGAAACCTGCGAACAGCGCAAGGAAGAGTACCGCACCAAGCTTGTGCCCATCGTCTCTTCCGGCCGCGCCGCCACGCTCATCGCCAAGAAATGGATGTCCAGAACCGGCCTTCTGCCCGACGCCTTCGTGCTGGAAGGCCCCAAGGCGGGCGGGCACCTCGGCTTTGCCGAAGAGCACATCTTCGACGAGGCCTTCGCTCTGGAAAAACTGGTCGGCGGCGTGGTCGATGCCGCAAAGGCGCTGGAAGACAAGGCCGGCCGTGCCATTCCCGTCATTGCAGGCGGCGGCGTGTTCAGCGGAGCCGACATTGCGAAGATGCTCTCCCTCGGCGCTTCCGGCGTGCAGATGGCCACGCGCTTCGTGGCCACGGACGAATGCGATGCGGACATCCGCTTCAAGCAGGCCTATGTCAACGCCAAGGAAGAGGACGTGACCATCATCCACAGCCCCGTGGGCATGCCCGGCCGCGCCCTGAACAACGACTTCATCGAGGCCGCAAGACAGGGCCGCAAAAAACCCTTCAAGTGCGTGTTCCACTGCATCAAGACCTGCGACCCCTCCACCACGCCCTACTGCATCTCCTCCGCCCTCATCAACGCCATGAAGGGCAATCTCGACAAGGGCTTCGTGTTCTGCGGCTCCAACGTGGGCCGCGTGAAGAGCATCGTATCCGTGCACGAGCTTATGGAAACCCTGCGTCGGGAATACGACGACGCCATGGCCGGAAAGGACGCCGTCACGGCCTGAACCTGTTCTGTCGGCACTCCTTCGCTCCGGCGTCCTTCTCTCCCGGGACGCCCCGGCGGACGGATTGCCTGCACCTCCTGAGAGAAACGCCGCCGGAAGGCGGCGTTTCCTTTTGGTCTCTGCACAAAAAAACGCGCCCTTTCCGCCCTCCGCATGCGCTTCGCAACGCCTCAGCCCAAAAACGGACATCGCCGTAAAGGGTTCTCCGCGGAACGCCGGAGACTGCGGAGATGCTCTCCGTCGAAGCCGACCGACCGCGGCACAGTCCGCAGCAACGCGTCCCTCCCGACGGCGCGAAAAGGTCGAAACGCCCTTTTTCTCCCCGGCCCGCAGGAAAACAGGACTCCGGACCGTCCGCATGCATAGGGATTCAAGGGATGGAAAGGACGCCGCGGCACAGACAGTTCGAGCTATCCGCACGGGAATCGAGAGACTGGAGCACGGCCGCACGGTGACCGACCCGGACTGTCCGCACGCAGGGGGATCCGATTCCCCGAAACGCTCCTGCAAGCCGCCTGTTATCGGAGCATCCAAACGCGCCGAACATGGAGACGCGTCTCTCCCCGCTCAGGGCCGGGAGCAGAAAACGCGCTGTGCGGCGGCGCAACTGCGCCTGTACCGCTCCGTACTCCTTCTCTCGAGAGTATCAGGCAAGAAAGAAAAAGAATCGTATCTACGTTTTTTCCCTGCTCCGGGCTATCACGAATACAGGGTAAAGACCGTTCCTGCCCGACTTCATTTCAAGGACGGAACATGAAACGACGCGATTTTCTCAAAGCATCTCTGAGCGCCGGAGGCGCGCTCCTTGCCGCCTCCGCCCTGTCCCTTTCCCACGCCCGGGCGGGCGAAAACACGAGGGAGAACCACATGAACATCCTGGTACTTACCGGAAGCCCGAGAAAAAACGGCAATTCCAACACTCTCGCCGCGCATTTCATCAAAGGCGCGGAGGAAGCCGGGCACACGGTGACGCGCTTCGACGCGGCCTTTCACAACGTACACCCCTGCACAGGCTGCAACAGCTGCGGCATGAACGGTTCCTGCGTGTTTCGTGACGATTTCTCTCTGGTGCGGGAACCTCTGCTTCAGGCCGATGTCGTGGCCTTTGCCACGCCCATGTATTATTTCGGCATGTCGGCCCAGCTCAAGACCGTCATCGACCGCTTCTATGCCGTAAGCTCGCTTCTGCACACGCCGAAAAAGGCCGTACTCATGATGACCTACGCCAACAACTCCGCAAGGAACGAAAGCCCCATCCTTACCCATTACGAGGTGCTGCTGGAGTATCTGGGCTGGGCGGACGCAGGCCGCGTCATCGCCCCCGGCATGTGGCCCGCCGGAGCCGTTGAACACTCGCGCTTTCCCGAACAGGCCCATGCCCTCGGAAGAAGCCTGTAGCGCCTTCGGGCAATATGAGGCATAACAGAGGCGGGCCGCTCTCAGGTCCGCCCCGTCCGCATGGCGGCCCGGCAGTCCGGGGCCTTATCCCGGTGCTGCCGTACCCGCCCGCAGGGGGGGGATTTATGAGGTCGGCAACGCGCGTCCGTTTCGGGTCCATTCCGCCGGACCCGGACGGACTCCGGCAGGGCAAGCCTTTCCCCGGCATACGGGACACGGCCTCGGACCGGATTACTTTGCCCAGAGGCATGCCCCTCCCGCACGCAGGAGGGGGACGGATACGCAAAAAAAGGAAGACGCCGTGAAACGAAGAACCTTTCTCGGGGCCGCGGCCGCGACTCTCGCCCTTGGGGCCGGGGGAGGCGCGGCCTTTCTCGGACAGAAAAAATTCGGCGCTCTGCCGGAAGGCGAAGCGCTGTTGCGCATCAAGGCTTCACCGAACTACAAAGGCGGGCAGTTCTGCAATCTCGTTCCCCGGCCCGTGCTGAGCGACGGAAGCACCCTTGCGGGAACGTTTTTCCGCTTCATCACCAAAAAGCGGGATGCCTCCGTGACGCCCCGCGCCGTTCCCTCCGTAAGGCCGGACTTTCGCGCGATGACAAGCGGTGAAGACGCCCTCATCTGGCTGGGACACTCCTCCTTTTTCCTTCAGCTCGGCGGCAAACGGCTGCTCATCGACCCGGTACTCGACGACCACGCCTCTCCGGTCTCCTTCAACGTGCGGGCCTTTCCCGGCTCCACCCCCTGCTCCGTCTCCGACCTGCCGCCCATCGACTGCCTGCTCATCTCCCACGATCACTGGGACCATCTGGATTACGCCACCGTCACGGCGCTCAGGGATCGCATCGGCCTCGTTCTCTGCGGGCTGGGCACGGGAGCTCATTTTCTGCGCTGGGGCTTTGAAAAGACGCGCCTGCGCGAAGCGGACTGGGGCGAGACGCTTTGTCTCGGCGACAGGCTCCGCATCCATGTCACCACGGCAAGCCACTATTCCGGCCGCGGTCTGACGCGCAATCAGGCCCTGTGGACCGGTTTTCTTATGGAAACGCCGGAACGCAGCGTCTTTTTCAGCGGCGACGGCGGCTACGGAGCGCATTTTGCCGACATGGGCAGGCGCTTCGGCAGGGTGGATATCGCCCTGCTGGATTCGGGCCAGTACAACGAGAGCTGGAAATACATCCACATGACGCCGGAAGAAGCCGTACAGGCCGCCGCGGATCTCGGCGCACGATATGTTCTGCCCGCCCATACGGGCAGGTTTGCTCTGGCCTATCATCCGTGGGACGAACCCTTCCGCCGTGCGGAAAAGGCGGCGGCACAAAGCCCCGTACAGCTTCTGACGCCCCTCATAGGCGAGACGGTAACGCTGACAAGGCCCCTGCCCGTGTTTCCCCGCTGGTGGGAAGACGCAAAGGCATGAGCCTCTCATGCCCGGGTCCTTCTGCGTTGAAAAAGCACCTTCCGGGGCCCCGGCCCTCATGCTTCTCCATGCCCGGAGCCGTCGCCGCGGCGCCGGGGAAAAGACATATCGCCTCGTCAGGACTTCGCCTGCCGGGAATAATCACGACGCAGGAAACCCTGGGATTCTGTCGTTCCGGAAAAACGCTCCGATATGACAAGGGCGGCTGCAGGAGCAGCCGCCCTATATGTTACCGCGCGTTATACTGTTCGTCCGTCACTTTCTCGAGCCACTCGACGACCTTTCCGGGCTCCTTTTCCTCGCAGATGGAAATATGCGTCATGGAACTGTTCGGCGCGGCGCCGTGCCAGTGCTTGACGCCCACGGGACAGATGACCACGTCTCCGGGCCTGATTTCCTGCACGGGTTTGCCCCACTCCTGCGTCAGTCCCACACCGGCGGTGACGATGAGCGCCTGCCCCACGGGATGAATATGCCAGTGGGAACGCGCTCCCGGTTCAAAGGTAACGCTGCCTCCGCTGGAACGCATGTCGTTGTCGGCCATGTACAGAGGGTCGATACGCACGCTGCCGGTAAAGAACTGCTCCGAGCCCCTGACGGAAGCCTGTTCGCCGTTGCGGATGATGCTCTGCGCTCTGCCTTCTTCCGCCGCGCAGGCAAGACCGGCCCCGAAGGACAGAACGGCGGACAGAGAGAGAAACATGCATGTCACAAGGTGTTTCATAGGTATTCCTCCATGGTGTTCAGAAAAGACTTGAAGCAAGCATAGCGCCTCCCCGACCGTCGGACCAGCTACGATACTCTTTCATCCTTGCCTTTTTCTCTACGGCGGGAACTCCCGTTTTTCCGCACCGAATGGCCGGGCGAGTCTCCGACAGGGGCTTCCGTCGTTCCGGGCAAAGCCCTTCCCTGCCGTCCGGTCTGCAAACGGAACACCTTCTGCCGGGGCGGTCGTTTCCCCTTGCGCGGACACGCCGTCGCGACGCGCAACACGCCATAATGGTCCCGTCATGCCGCACCGACAGGAGACCGTCTTCTCTCCTTCCCCCGGTCCGGCTCTGCGCTCTCATGACGCGGAAACGGCGGCGAAAAGCCTTCTTGCGACGACAAAACGCCGCCCCCATCCAGAAGGATGAGGACGGCGTCCCTTTTCTGCGGAAGGGAAAGATTCCCCTCTCCGCGCACGGAACTTTCCGCCGCCACGGACGGAAAGGCGACACGGCCCCGAAAGGCCGGCCGAAGCGTTACGGCCTCAGATAGGCGAAGCCTTCGCGCTGCAATTTCACGATTTCCACCACGCCCGCGGGCACCACTTCACATCCTTCCCACAGGTCGGCGGCGGACACGTTGAAGGCTTTCAGGGCGTTGTTGCACAGCTTTATGGAAAGTCCTTCCGCCATGAGCCCCTTTGCGCGCTCCGCAAGCGCCTCGTTTTCCCGGGTGAAGAGCTGCACCGCCGGACCGTTGGCCACCAGCACGACGCGGAACGTTTCTCCGGGAAGACCGGCGCGGTAGTTGGCCACGTTGTTGAAGGCGAGGTTCAGGCGTCCCCTGTCGTTGTCGTCCACATGGATGATGAGGTCGTAGTACATGGCTCTCCTCTCTTAGAGCATTTTTAGTCTGAAATGCTTTGCCTTTCAAACCATACGGCCTGTCGTTTCGCGGAAAAAGCGCGGGGGTTCCGCAAACGACAGGCCGGGCGGCGTAAAGTCGCCGCCTCGCGTCTTACCTTTTTCAAAGATAAAACGCTCTATTTGCGCAAATCGGAATACCAGCCCGCGGCCTGACGCAGAAGTCTCATGCTGCGTTCGGCCATGGCAAAGGGTTCGTTCATGTAGCCGTCGAGCAGAAGCGTGCTGTCGTAGAGGTTGTTCACCATGTCCTTGAAGGTGTCGTCCTCGGCTCCGCTCTTACAGATGCGCATGAGGGCGCGCACCAGAGGATGGTCGGGGTTGAGCTCCAGAATCTTCTGCGGGATGCCGTCGCTCTTCTGCATGACGCGCATGAGCTTTTCCATGGAGGAACTCACGCCGTCGGGCGAAACGAGACAGGCCGCGCCGTCGATGGGCTTCGTGGCGGCGCGCACGTCCTTGACCTGATCGCCGAGAATGGTCTTCACCGCGGCGATGAGGGCATCGAGTTCCGGCTTTTCCTCTTCGGAAAGCGGCTCGGGCCTCGGTTCGGCGTTCTCCATGTCGGGGAAGGCGTCCAGCGCGCCCGCTTCCGCAAGTTCCACGGACTTGAACGGATGCTTCTGGTATTCCATGATGGCTTCCAGCGCGAACTCATCCACCGGGTCGGTGAGGAAAAGCACCTCAATGCCCTTGCGGCGGAAGCGGCCCAGATGGGGATTCACCTTCGCCGCCTCCATGGAGGAGGCCGCCACATACCAGATTTCCTTCTGGTCGGGCTTCATGCGGGAAATGTAGTCGTCAAGGCTGGTGAGCTTGTCTTCCTGCGCCGTGGAATAGTAGCGCAGAAGCGGCGCGACGCGGTCGCGGTACTGGAAGCTGTCGAAGCCGAACTTGATGTACTTGCCGTGCAGCTTCCACATGGCGTCGTACTTTTCGGGGTCGTTTTTGGCCATGCGCTCGAAATGCGTGAGCAACTGACGGGTGATGGTCTGGGAAATCTTGCGCAGTACCACGTTCTCCTGCAGCGTCTCGCGGGAGATGTTGAGCGGCAGATCTTCCGTATCCACCACGCCCTTCATGAAGGCGAAGTAGTTGGGCAGAAGCTCCTTGTTGTGCCGGTCGATGAGCACGCGGCGCACATAGAGGTCCGGGCCCCATTCGTCTCTGCGCTCGTCGAACACGTCCACGGCGCTGCCGGGAATGTAGAGCAGGCAGTTGAACTGCACGGGAGCGTCCACGGAGAAGTGCACCACGTCGAGAGGTTCCTTCTGGTCGTAGGTCAGGAACTTGTAGAACTCGTTGTACTGCTCCCTGGTGATGGAGAACTTGGGCTCGCGCCACAGGGCCGCGGTGGTGTTGATGCGCTTGCCGTCCAGCTCGATGGCAAAGGGCAGGAAGTTGGAGTGCTTGCGGATGACGCCTTCAAGGCGGTAGGTCTCCTCGTATTCCAGCGCGTCGTCACGCAGGAAGATCTTAACGCCGGTGCCGCGCTTTATGCCCTCGGCCTCGGCGCCTTCCAGCGTGCGCAGCGTGAAGCTGCCCGTGCCGTCGGAAGACCAGACATGGGGCGTGCCGTCGCCCGTGGCGGACACGGAGGTGACTTCCACCTTCTTCGCCACCATGAACACGGAGTAGAAGCCTATGCCGAAACGGCCGATGATCTGCGCGGCGTCGTCCGCCTTCGTATCGTCATGCTCGATGATGGGCTCTTCGCCGTCGGCCGGGGCCTCTTCCTCCTTCTTTTCCTCTCCGGCAGGCTCTTCGGCGGTCTTTTCCGCCTCGCGGGCGCGCAGGAACTGCTCGGAACCGGAATGGGCGATGGTGC
>CASFUJ010000079.1 GCA_949297645.1 uncultured Desulfovibrionaceae bacterium | reverse complement strand
TTCTGCAACGCTCCCTTTTTAATATGGAAAGCGTGCTTTCCTCCCCAAAAAGAGGAAACCTCATTTTGGTGGAAAAGCGTGCTTTCCCCAGAATAAAAGCAAGCTTTTTTCTTAGGAAAGCGTGCTCATCCCTCGGAATGATATTCCGCGCAGGTGCACTTTTTGAACTTCTTGCCGCTGCCGCAGGGGCAGGGGTCGTTGGGGCCGATCTTTTTGCCCTTCCTCACGGGGCGCTTTGTGTCCGTCTGGTCGGCGCTCGTCGCGGTGGGCTTCGCCACCTGCTCGCGCTTGGGCTCTTCCTGCGTGCGCAGGCGGACGGTGAGCATCATGCGGGCGGTGTTCTCGCGGATGGTGCGGATCATGGCTTCGAACATATCGAAGCCCTCGACGCGGTACTCGACGACCGGGTCGCGCTGCGCGTAGGCGCGCAGGCGGATGCCGCGCTTGAGCTCTTCCATCGCGTCGATGTGGTCCATCCACTCGCGGTCGACGTTCTTGAGCAGGACGACGCGCTCGAGCTCGCGCGTGATCGCTTCGCCGAACTGCTCCTCGCGGTTGTGGTAAATCAGGTGCGCGCGCTCCGTGATCGTCTTCGTGACGAACTCGGGGTCGAGATCCTCGAGCTCCTGCTTCGTGAAGACCAGATCGTCCGGCCCGAGAAGCCAGCCAAGATAGTGATCCTTGAGTCCCTGCAGGTTCCAGTCCTCATGCAGCGCTTCGGCGGGGAGGAAGTGCTTGACCTGATCCTCGATCGCCTGATCGATCATCTTCATAATCTCGTCGTGGATGTCCTTGCCGTCGAGCACCTCGTTGCGCTGCGCGTAGATGACCTCGCGCTGGCGGCTGAGCACGTCGTCGTACTGCAGGACGTTCTTGCGGATGCCGAAGTTGCGGCCCTCGATCTTGCGCTGCGCGCCCTCGATCGTGTTCGAGAGCATCTTCGTCTCGATCGGGGTGTCCTCGTCGACGTTGAGGCGATCCATCATCGTGGTGATGCGCTCGCCGCCGAACAGACGCATGAGATCGTCCTCGAGCGAGATGTAGAAGCGGCTCATGCCCGGGTCGCCCTGACGGCCGGAACGGCCGCGCAGCTGGTTGTCGATGCGGCGGGACTCGTGGCGCTCCGTACCGATGATGTACAGGCCCCCCGCGGCGCGGACCTCCTCGGCCTCCTTGTCGGTGACGGCCTTGTACTTCTCGTTGAGCTCGGCGAACGTCTTCCGCGCGGCGAGGATGTCCTCGTTGTCCGTCTCGGAATAGCTGTCCGCCTCGTTGATGAGCTCCTCGGGGATCTGCATCCGGCGCATTTCAGCCTTCGCCATATATTCCGCGTTGCCGCCGAGCTTGATGTCGGTGCCGCGGCCGGCCATGTTCGTCGCGATCGTGACGGCGCCCTTGTGGCCCGCCTGCGCGACGATCTCGGCTTCCTTGTCGTGGTACTTCGCGTTGAGTACCTCGTGCTTCACGCCGCGGCGCTTGAGCAGCGCGGAGAGCTGCTCCGACTTCTCGATCGAGATCGTGCCGACGAGCACGGGCTGGCCCTTCTCGTGGTGCTCGATGATGTCGTCGATGACGGCGTTGAACTTGCCGCGCTCCGTCTTGTAGACGACGTCCGGCATATCCTCGCGGATCATCGGGCGGTTCGTCGGGATTTCGACGACGTCGAGCTTGTAGATCTCGCGGAACTCCTCCTCCTCGGTCATGGCCGTGCCGGTCATGCCGGAGAGCTTGTCGTAGAGGCGGAAGAAGTTCTGGAAGGTGATGGTCGCGAGCGTCTTGCTCTCGTGGGCGACCTTCACGCCCTCCTTCGCCTCGATGGCCTGGTGCAGGCCCTCGTTGTAGCGGCGGCCGTACATCAGGCGGCCCGTGAACTCGTCGACGATGATGACCTCGCCGTCCTTGACGACGTAGTCGATGTCGCGCGTCATGACGCCGCGCGCCTTGATGGCCTGGTTGATGTGGTGCTGGTAGGTGATGTTGTCCGGGTCGGTGAGGTTCTCGAGGCCGAAGAACGCCTCGACCTTGCGCACGCCGTTCGGGGTGAGGGTGGCCGTCTTCGCCTTCTCGTCGACGAGATAGTCGGCGTCGGCGTAGATCTCGTCGTTGTCGGCCTTGTCGTCGAGCTCCGCGACCTTGACCATGCGCAGCGTTTTCGCGCAGCGGTCGGCCTGCTGGTAGAGCTCGGTGGACTTGTCTCCCTGGCCGGAGATGATGAGCGGCGTTCTCGCCTCGTCGATGAGGATGGAGTCGACCTCGTCGACGATGGCGAAGCTGTGGCCGCGCTGCACCTTGTTCTCCTTGTAGATGACCATGTTGTCGCGCAGGTAGTCGAAGCCGAGCTCGTTGTTCGTGCCGTAGGTGATGTCGGCGTTGTACGCCGCCTTGCGCGCGCTGTTGTCGAGGTCGTGGACAATCAGGCCGACGGAAAGGCCGAGGTACCGGTACACCTTGCCCATCCACTCGGAGTCGCGGCGGGCGAGGTAGTCGTTGACCGTGACGACGTGCACGCCCTTGCCGGAGAGGGCGTTGAGGTAGGCCGGGAGGATGACCGTCTGCGTTTTGCCCTCGCCGGTCTTCATCTCCGCGATGCGGCCCTGGTGCAGCACGATGCCGCCGAGAATCTGTACGGGGAAGTGCGGCTGGTTCAGGACGCGGCGCGTCGCCTCGCGGCAGACGGCAAAGGCGTCCGGGAGAATGTCGTCGAGCGTCTCGCCGGCGGCGAGGCGGCCGCGCAGCACGTCCGTGTGCCCGCGCAGCTCGTGCTCGGGCATGGCCTCGTATTTCGATTCGAGGGCGAGCACCGCGTCGCACAGCGGCTGAATGCGCTTGAGCTCGCGCTTGGAGTAGTTGCCGAAGAATTTTGCAAGAATATTCGCCATGATTCTATCACCTCAGTATTTGCGGGAGGAGGCCCCCGCGAATCCGGATCGAGTCCGTTATCACATACAGTTTTCAGTATACCACAAACCGCGGCAAAAAGAAAGAAGAGAATATGAATACTTCGCCCTTTGCGGCCCTTTGGCGGCGCATCCTGCCCAAAACGGCAAAGCTTTAAGAAAATTCCGCAAAGACGGCGCAAATTCTATTGATCAAATCAGGAAAATAGCCTATAATGAAGGATGCAAACCAGCGAAGTCCGCGGGAGGGAACCCTCTCCCGACGGCGGCTCCAGCGGCCGGCCCGCCCGGCCGGGAACGAAAAACCGAAAGGAGTACCAAGTATGAATTATTCCCATGAAGTGGAAAGAATGTGCCCCGTAACCAAGGGTCCCCATCATGGTCCCGCCCCGATCCCGGAAGAGGGTAAGTGGGTCAAGTCGTATCAGATCTCGGACATTTCCGGTCTGTCCCACGGCGTGGGCTGGTGCGCGCCGCAGCAGGGCGCCTGCAAGCTGACCCTCAACGTCAAGGAGGGCATCGTGCAGGAGGCTCTCGTCGAGACGCTCGGCTGCTCCGGCATGACGCATTCCGCCGCGATGGCCGCGGAGATCCTGCCCGGCAAGACGCTCCTTGAGTGCCTGAACACCGACCTCGTCTGCGACGCCATCAACGTCGCGATGCGCGAGATCTTCAAGCAGCTCGCCTACGGCCGCAGCCAGACGGCGTTCTCCGAGGACGGCCTGCCGATCGGCGCTTCCCTCGAGGACCTCGGCAAGGGCCTGCGCTCCCAGGTCGGCACCATGTTCAGCACCGGCGCGAAGGGCGTCCGCTACATGGAGATGGCCGAGGGCTACGTCCTCAAGATGGCGCTCGATGAGAACAACGAGGTCATCGGCTACCAGTTCGTGAAGCTCGGCAAGATGCTCGAGGACATTCGCCGCGGCGTGGATCCGAAGGAAGCCTTCGAGAAGAACAAGGGCCAGTACGGCCGCTTCGACGGGGCCGCCAAGTACATTGATCCCCGCGAGGAATAAGCTGACAAAGCGACAAGAAGGAGGACAAAACTATAATGGCTAACGATGTAATGTTTGAAGGCAAAGAGAGAAGAATGGCCAAAATAGAGAAGTGTCTTGCCGAGTATGGCCTTGCCAGCCTCGAGGACGCCCGCGATCTCTGCCTCTCTAAGGGTATCGACGTTGATAAGATTGTCAAGGGCGTGCAGCCCATCGCTTTTGAGAACGCCTCCTGGGCCTACACGCTCGGCAGCGCCGTCGCGCTGAAGAAGGGCGTTTCCTCCGCCGCGGAGGCCGCGGAGGCCATCGGCATCGGCCTGCAGGCGTTCTGCATCCCCGGCTCCGTCGCGGAGAACCGCAAGGTCGGTCTCGGCCACGGCAACCTCGGCGCGATGCTTCTGCGCGACGAGACGAAGTGCTTCGCCTTCCTGGCCGGCCACGAGTCCTTCGCCGCCGCCGAGGGCGCCATCGGCATCGCCCGCACGGCGAACCGCGCCCGCAAGGAGCCCCTGCGCATCATCCTGAACGGCCTGGGCAAGGACGCCGCCTACATTATCTCCCGCATCAACGGCTTCACCTATGTCAAGACCGAGTACGACTTCTACACCGACGAGCTCACGATCGTCTCCGAGAAGGCGTTCTCCGAGGGCGAGCGCGCCGCCGTCAAGTGCTACGGCGCGAACGACGTTCTCGAGGGCGTCGCCATCATGAAGCACGAGGGCGTGGACGTGTCCATCACCGGCAACTCCACCAACCCGACCCGCTTCCAGCACCTTGTCGCCGGCACCTACAAGAAGTGGGCGCTCGAGAACGGCAAGCGCTACTTCTCCGTCGCCTCCGGCGGCGGCACCGGCCGTACCCTGCATCCGGACAACATGGCTGCCGGCCCCGCCTCCTACGGCCTGACCGACTCCATGGGCCGTATGCACGGCGACGCCCAGTTCGCCGGCTCCTCCTCCGTGCCTGCGCACGTTGAGATGATGGGCCTCATCGGCATGGGCAACAACCCGATGGTCGGCGCGACCGTTGCGTGCGCCGTCGCGGTGTACGAGGCCTGCAAGTAAATCTGTACAGAATCCGCTCGGGGCGGGGCTCGGCTTTTTGGCCGCGCCCCGCCCCTTTTTTCCCCGGCCCGCCTTGCAATCGCCCGCCGTTTCCTGTATGATAAAAGGAACACGCCGGAAAAAAATCAGCTCTTTTGAAACTTTCCTCCTCTCCGGCGCGTCTATCCAAACAGAATGAGAGAAATTGCCGAGGTGGATTTGCTTTGAAGGTTCAGAGAGAACGTCATTACAGAAAACGCAATTTGCTGCGGCGGCGCGCCGCGATCGTGTGCGCCGCCGTGCTGCTGCTCGCCGCCGCGGGCGCGGGCATTTATTTTGGCGCGGGGGCGCTCACGGCGTCGTCTGACGTGGTGTCGGACGCGCCGTCCGCCGTGTCGGACATTGTGTCCGCCGTGTCGGAAACGGCGTCGGTGGCAGGGATGAGCGTATCCGCGAAACAAAACGGCAGCGAACCGCCGTGCTCCCCTTCCACACAGTCGTGCCTGATGCGGAAGGGGCGGGAATGGGGGAGACCCGCCGAGTCGCGAGAGTTCCCGAAAGAGCAGTTCGCGGAGGAGAAAATCATGCTCTGGCTCATATCTCCCTGTTCTGCCACCGTCATGCGTTTTTCCTGCCGGTCGGCTTTGGTCTGCGTTTTACGTCTTCCGTTTTCCGGGGCTGGTGGAGAGGGGGACGGCGTTGTGCTTTACGGGATGGCAATAGTGAAAATGGATTCCTGCCCTGACGGAAAGCACGTTCACGGGCGTCGATCGTTGCGTTTTCCTGCGGGAAATGTCCGTCGGACGAAGTCGTCTGTCCAGTCCGGCTGGGAGATGGCGTGTCGGTCGGTCACGGAACGTTGTTTTTTTCCGGGCCTTCGAATGTTCGGCGTCCGGACAGAACGGCATGGCATTTTTCACACCCACAGCATGTTGGCCGTGAAGGGGGTCACGTCCACGCTGTTTGTGCGGGCCGCGAGATGTTCTTCCATGTCGCTGATGAGGGTGACGGCCTGCTCGGCAAAGCGGGAGAAGGCGTTGGCAAGACGCGCGGCGGTGAGGTGTTCCGTCCCTAGCCCGAGGGAGAAGAGCAGCGTGCGGGCGGGAGCGTAGAGACCGAGGTGTCCTCCGCCGAGTTTTGCGCCGAACAGGTCGGCTTCCAGCAGAAACTCATAGATGTCGGACGATACTTCGGCCGGAAGGCGACCTACGCTGCAATAGAGCACGAGCCTTTCGTCTTTTTCCGTATATTCCAGACCGACGGTAAGGCCGTGCACGGTGATTTCCGCCATGCCTTCGCTGTTGAGAGCGGCAGGGGGAAGGTTTGCGCAGGCAAGGGCTTCGACGAGCAGAGCGTTCATGGAGTGAAGAGACATGGCTGTTCCTGTAAGGGCTGTGGCGTTCGAAAGCGGCCGATGCGGTGATGCCGGTATGTCCGGTATCTGCTCGACCATGAAAAGTTTTTGTGTTTTCCTTTGGACGACCCGGTCGTCTCCTGTCATATCCGGCGGTCTTTCATCGGCAGCAGACCATGTGCCGTTTTGAAGAGAATGGAGCGTCGGTCTGTCAGGACTCCTGCGGCAGGGGAATGGTCAGGGGCGCGCTGCTGCGCAGGCGCGAGAAGGATGTTCTTCTCGCGTACTGGAACGCGCCGAGTCCTGGAGACCAGTTTTTCGCGATGTCGGTCGGTGCGACGTTCATGACGTTTATGCGCGTGGGCACATAGGAATTGAAGGAGGCGAGCAGGCGGTGCGCTTCCTCCAGAGCCTCCTGGCGCACGTTGGCTTTTTCGGCCGTGCGGGCGCGGGTGAGCAGTTCGCGCGCCTTTGTCAGCACTTCAGGCCGGATGTCGCGGTGCACGACAAGTTTTGCCGTGGGCGGCAGGTCGCGGATAAGCCTCTCGAAGGCGTCGGAGAAGGCGACATCTTTGCCGATATGCGAGCATACGTCGTCGGGAAGCATCAGCCAGCGCGTGATGTCGTGAAGCAGTCCTCTCTTGAGCGGACCGACCATGCATTCGGTCTCCATGCAGCAGGCGGGCATGAGCCCCTGCGGGCCGGTGACCACCTTGAAGCGCTGCTCAATGTCCATGGTTGCGGCGTCGGCCTTTGTGGTTTTGGGACTTCCGGCCGAGATGGTGCCGTGAACCAGTCCCAGTGAGGCGCTGGCCGTGAGAGTGGCCCGGCCTTTGACGCTGAGGGTGACGGTTTCGCCCGTGGCGTTGTGCTCCATGCGCCGCGTCATGTCGCCGGCGAGCGCCACGGACACCGTGCCCGAACCTGTGCCCGCAAAACCGTGACCGAGCGCTTTTTTGAACAGCGAATCCATGAGGCCCACAGAAAGATCGGAGGAAACGGTGTAGCCGTCGATGAAGCGAATCTGTGAGGCGGAAAGCCACAAGGAAGGATCGTATTCTCCGGCCTTGTCATGCAGGGCGGAATCCGGTTTCATGAAGGCGCAGAGGAAGGTTTCACAGTCTTTCTGATTGCGGAAGGTCAGGGCAAGTCCCTTTTCGTCCCGGCCGGAGACGTTGCCGCCGGCCACAAGCGTCATGGGCGTTCCGGGAATGCCGGCTTTCATGGTGGCCCCGAGAGCGGCGGCCAGCCCGCCCTTGAGCATGACCTGATAACAGCCGTTGCCCGCGTTGCTGACCGTCATGCTGTTGTTGTGCATGAGACGCATGCGCAGGGAGAGCGGATGCCCCACGTTGACCAGATTGACCAGCGAGTCGGGAGACGTGAAGGGCATGAACACGGCGCCGGTGTCGATGACAATCCCGCGAGACCTGTCATAGACGAAGCCGGAGCCGGGCATGGACGCCTCGCGCAGCAGGGTGCGCACGCCTTCGGTTCTGCGCCGCTCGTCGGAGAGCAGGGTGTTGTTGATGAAGTTGCGCGTCTGATTCCGTGTTTTCGGCATGGTGACGCAGGACGGATTCGCGCAGCATGCCGTCCGCCGAGGTGAGTGAGGCGAGCGTGAGCCTGATGATTTGTCTGGTAAGTCCGCGGTCCACGGGCAGGCCCCAGAGTTTGAGCTGCTCCTGCAGAGTGTCGGCCGTCTGACCGTCGTTGATGCTGAATTCGGCGAGCGATTGTCCGGACTCGGCGAAGACCTTGTACAGCGCCGCGGTCACGGTCTGCTGAAGCTGGCGTATGTTGTCCTTGCCGAACTGGTCGCGCAGGTTGTCCATGCTGCGGTCGATGCCGTCCTGTAGCCTGGCTATGGCCGCGCGGGCCGACTTGATGCGGCGCAGCGCTTCTCTGGCTCGTGTGGTGGGAATGCCGTTGACGTATATTTTCGATTCGAAGAACTGCAGGGAACGGGCGCGGGGCAGCATGTGCCCGAGCACGGTTTCCAGCGAGGGCGTTTCCTCGAGGTGACGTCGGCTTGAGGCGAGCGTGAAGGGACTGACGCCTTTGAGCGTCTTCAGGTGGCCTTGTATGTCGCGCAGGATGCTTTCGCGCCTGGCCTCGGAAGCGTCCTGGGGCAGGTTCGCAAGTTTTTCGGCAAGTTTTTCCAGAGCGAAGACGGTCCTGCAGGTGTCCGCTCTGTCGCTGCGTCTGTGCGGCCAGGTGAAGTGGATGAGGTTCCTGTTCTGCTTCATGCTTTTGATGAGCGCTTCATCCTCTTCGAGTGTTGCGCGCAGCCTTATTCCTTCGTTCGTGTTGCGGGCAAGTCTGGCCATGGTGCCGGCATGAGCCTCGAACGTCTGCACGTCCTTCAGAAGTTCCCGTTGCCGTTCCGTCCTGTCCTGGATGTTCCGTCTTGTCTCATCGGGGCTTTTCCCGTTCAGCAGGCGTTCGTACAGCTTTGCCGTATGCCTGGAGACGGCCTCGTCCACGGCCTGGCCGTTCAGGCGCATGTCGTGCTCATCCGCAAAGCGCTCTTCCGGCCGGAGGAGGCCGGTGATGTTGACGATGTGACGGTCCAGCGCAAGGCGCGCCATGTATTCGGCGGAACTTTCATACAGGCGCTGTTCCCGGCGGGCCGCGCCGGACGTGCCGGTCAGATGCGCCTGCTTCCGTATGATGCGTCCGGCCCCGGACACTTCGGTCTGGCCGTGGAATCCCTGCACGAAGAGTCGGCAGGCCTTTTGAAGCTCGCGCATGGACTGGTCCCCTGCGTCGGGATTGTCGAGCTGTCTGTCCAGCTCTGCGGCGTAGGCGGCGGCGCTCTTGTCCAGTTGCAGGGAGTCGTACCATGTTCCGGCATTGCCGAGAGCCGTCAGCGTCTCCTCGGGGACGGGGAAGAGACCTCTTTCCGCCGCACGTTTCTGCAGCACGGCCACATGGGCGAGATGGAACTGGAAGTCGGCGATATCGACCTTCTGCGTCAGGGCTTTCACTTTGTCCGGCGTGAGCATGAAAGAGCGCGCGGAGGCGGCCGTCACGCCGCGCGCGGCCCGGTTCATGGCGTCTGTGCGGGTCTTGCCGGACGGCCCTTTGCCGGAGAGAAGAATGTCCAGCATCTGGCGGCCGGCCACCACGGATTCGTGCTGGAGCACGGCGTCCTGTTCATGCCCGGGCAGAAGCTGTTTCTTGAGATCCAGGGCGAGGTCGGAAAATTCGGGATAGGCGCCCTGAAACACCATATCCACATGGCGCATGGTGTCGCCCGGGGAAAGGACGGGAGTCTTTCCGGGCAGAACGTCGGCAAGCGTCTTCACCAGCGCGCTCCGGTGTTCCGCCGAGAAGGCCCAGAACACGCCTTTGCGCAGATTCTCCAGAAGCGCCTCCGGCCGCTCTCCCGTGTGCAGGGCGAGCTTTGCGACAACGCGCAGGGCCTCGTCGTCCAGAGGGCTGTTTTTGCCCTGAACCTGCTTGAGCTGGACGGCTATGGCGTCGGTAAGGGCGTTTGCCAGAACATCGAGGTCTTCTCCCACTATGCCGGTGCGGACGCCTCCGCCGGCCGCGTCCTGCAGACTCTGCGGATGTCCCGCCTCCACCTGACGTATGGCTCTGGTCTGCTCCATGCCGTTGCGGTACACGAGCATGAGGTCGGCAAGACCGTCCAGCTTCTGCTCAGGGCTGCTGTCGCGTTTCAGTATCAGCGCGTCGAGGTCGGCGAGGCGTTCATTCAGGTGTACGCGGCTTGCCATACTGTTGCCGAGCTGCATCTGCGTTTCCATGAGCCTGAGCAGCAGAACGGCGTTGCCGGAATCCTCGTCGTCTTTGGCAAAGAGTTCGGAGTCGATGAGCTGCGAGAGCGTGTGGTCATACTCGTACATGGCCTCGAGGGACAGGTTTCGTGAGCAGAGCAGCGACGGTTTGAACTCCCGCAGAACGGTGAGGAGCTCTTCCGGCACGGCAAGCTCGCGCAGACGCTCTTCGGGCAGTACGTCGGCAGGAGCGTTTGGACCTTCTTCGACCTGCGCGTCCTCCACGGCGTCCGCGGGCGTGTCGGAAGCGATACTGCTCGTGGTGCTGGACGAGGTTGTGGACTCCGGGGCTTCATGGGACTGCGTCGGAGTGACGGGCGGCGTGTCGGACGGGGAGAGATGCGTGTCTTCCACGGAAGGCGACTGATCCGGTGTCGGAGCGGAGGAGTCGCGGACCTCTTCCGGTTCGGGGACGGATGCGAGAATCTTCGCCTGTTCCACGAGGCTCTGCATCTGCGGCGTAAAGGCGCAGCCTTCCAGTTTTTCCGCCGTCTTGTGCGCGTCTGCGGCGTCGTTGCGCTCCAGGGCGCCGGCAAGTGTGCGTCCGGCGACGGTTTCGCCGGTCTCCGCATTACGCAGCGACAGAATATCCTCGGGAAGGTCTCTTTCGGGCACGGCATTCATTTCCCGCGCCTCATCCAGTCCGTGTTCCGTGAGAGGATGCGCGTTGCGCAGCGTTTCGTGCGCGTGGGACTCGATGTGCGGCTGTTCGATAAAACCGGGTGTTACCGGCGTGGAAAGAGGGCTGCCTGTATGATCTATGCGCTGACTCATGAAAGAACCTCTTGCTGTTGAGCTTCCCGGGCGGGCCGTTTGCGACCTTATGCTCAAGGCTTGCGGGAAAACGATACGGCAGGTGACGGGATTGTACAATCGTTTCATGGCCCGACTCACGGTATCGGGAAAAGTTTTCCGCGTTGAATCGGTTGGGAAAGACGCATATTCTGGAATCATGCGCGGAATCGGGCGGATTTTTTCAGAACACGGCCCGAAATGGAGCGGCTGCCGAAACGGAGAAAGGAACAATCATCGCGGTATGCAGTGATGTTTTTCATAAAAACTACGAAAAGGCGGGAGCGGCGGCCGCGTCGCTGCAGGAAGAGGACGTTCCCCGGATCTGTCGTCTGTCCGCTCAGGAACGAGAATGCGGCAAAGCCGATCCTTGTTGCCGCAACGGAGCGAAAAGTTGAAAAATATGGGCATGCTGGTATGTTCCGTAGGCGTACGGGCATGATTGCACCAGCCATCTCCATACGGGGTAGCCATGTTTTTTAAAGAAAAATCCACGCCTTCTGCCGGGCGGATAGTCATCATCGGCGCAGGAGAAGTCGGCTTTCATACGACAAGACGCCTGGCCGAGGAACACAGGCAGGTCATTGTCATCGACCCTGATGAAGAGCAGCTTCGCAGAATACAGGAAGCCTTCGACGTGCAGACTCTGACCGGCTCCGGCGCAAGTCCGCAGGTGCTGCGGGATGCGGAGATAGACAAGGCTGAGCTGGTTCTTGCGGTGACGAACTCCGATGAAGTGAACATCATGGCCTGCATGTTCGCCAGAGAGCTGGCGCCTCACGCCACAAGAGTGGCCCGTGTCCGCAATCCCGACTATCATCTTCTTCCGGGCTTTCTGGAAAAGACGCTCGGCATCAGCCTGCTGGTCAATCCAGAGGAGGAAATCGTTCAGGCCATATCCCGGCTCATCACCATGCCCGGCGCCGTGGAATATCATGAATTCGCCAATCGCCGCATACGCATGACGGGCATGAAGGTGGACAGGGGGCCTCTCATGGACCTGCCGCTTTTTCGTTTCCGTGAAGTCATGCGGGAAGAGCGGGTCATGATAGGCGCGATTTACCGGGAGAACCGGCTCATCGTTCCTTCCGGTTCCGATATCATCCGCCACGGAGACGTCGTGCATTTCATTTACGAGCCCGCCGCGCTTCCCGCCATCCTGCGCGCGCTGGAACAGAAACGCCGCCCCGTGCGCAGCGTATGCGTGTACGGGGCGGGCCGCATCGGCACGGCTCTGGCGCGGCTTCTGGAAGCGATGAACGTGCGGGTATGCATGATTGCGGGCAGTGCCGAAGAGTGCGAGCGGCTTTCCGGCAGTCTCCGCTCCACGCTGATTCTGCACGGCGACGCCAGAGAACGCAGTCTTCTTGAGGAAGAGAAGATAGGGGAGATGGACGCCTTCGCTGCCGTTTCCGATAATGAGGAGTCCAATATTCTGTCCTGCATGCTGGCGAAGAAGCTCGGCACGGGGCTGGCTGTTGCCAGCATCAACAAGCCCGAATACCTGTCGCTGGCGGAAACCGTCGGCATAGACCATATCGTGAGTCCCCGCATTGCCACCGTCAGCAGCATTCTGCACTACATCCGGCACGGCAACGTGCTGGCGTCAGTGGCGGTGAGTAATGAGGCGGCGGAAACCATGGAAGTTTTCGTCGAACAGAACTCCGCGCTCTGCGGCAGGCGTCTGCGCGACATCTGTCTGCCCAGAGGCGTGCTGTTTCTGGCCATCGTTCAGGGCGACAACGTCTTTATTCCCAAGGGCGACACCGTCATCGAGGCCGATGCCCGGGTGCTGATTCTGGCGAAGAAGGACCGCATTGCCGAACTGGAACGTGTTCTTGGTGAGGCGGAGGCCTCCGAGTGCGGAGGCGTGGCTCGATGACGCTCCGGAACATTCTCTATCTCATCGGAATCATGCTCGCCTGCGTCGGCGTCATGCAGCTCTTTCCCTTGGGGCTTTCCGTGTTTTTCGGCGACGGGTACGCGTCCTTCCTTGTACTGTCATGTGCGGTATCCGTCTTTTCCGGTATTCTTCTGATACGCGCGGGAAGCGGAAGACGCCGGACCATTCTCAGCAACAGCGAGGCGCTGGCCTGCGTGGGGCTTTGCTGGATAGCGGCCACCTGTGCCGGTGCGCTTCCCTATGTCTCCACGGGCTTCATGCACCCCGTGGACGCCTGGTTCGAATCCGTTTCCGGGTTTACCACCACGGGGTCTTCCGTGCTTTCCGACATCGAGGCTCTTCCGCAGAGCCTTCTTTTCTGGCGCAGTCTCACTCAGTGGTGCGGCGGCATGGGTATCATCGTCCTTTCCCTGGCCGTGCTTCCTCATCTCGGTGTCGGCGGCATGCAGCTCTACCGGGCCGAAGTCCCCGGGCCCACGCCCGACAAGCTGGCTCCGCGGATACAAGATACCGCCAAAATCCTGTGGGGCGGATATTGTGTTCTCACCGCCGTCATGGTCGTGTGCCTGCTTTTTGCCGGTATGGACGTTCTCGAGGCCGTCAATCATGCCTTTGCCACGCTGGCCACGGGTGGCTTTTCCACAAAGAATGCCTCCGCGGCGGCGTTCTCTCCGGCCGTGCAGTGGATAATCATAATTTTCATGTTCCTTGCCGGTATCAACTTTACACTTCATTTTCATTTTATTTCAGGTAGATGGAATGCCTATCGCAAAAGTGAGGAATGCCGGTTCTTCGTGCTTCTGTGTGCGGTGCTGGCCATTTTTACTGCGCTTTACCTGTATGTCAGCGGCGCGGTGCCCGTGCAGTCGCTCTCCGATGCGGAGAAGCTGATTCGCGGCGCGGTGTTTCAAATCGTCTCGCTGATTACCAGTACGGGCTTTGTCAGTGAGAACTACAGCCTGTGGCCCCTCGGTACGGTACCGTTACTGATGTTTTCCATTTTTGTCGGCGGTTGCGTGGGCTCTACTGCGGGCGGATTCAAAATCATGCGCGTCATGGTGCTGGGCAAGGTCGTACGCCGGGAGTTTTTCTTCATGTTGCATCCGCGGGGTGTGTACACCATCAAATTTCAGGATCGACCCCTTTCAGAGAAGATTATTTCCGGCACAGGTTTTTTCTTCATCACCTATATGCTCATGCTGTTTCTGTGTTCGGGACTGCTGCTCTGCTGCCGCATCGACTTTCTGACGAGCGTCTCCGCCGTGTTGACCTGTCTTTCCAATACCGGACCGGGTTTCGGCCTTGTGGGGGCGGTGGACAACTTCGGCTGGATGCCTCCGGTCGCCAAGGTGCTGCTTTCCTTCTGCATGCTTGCGGGACGTCTGGAATTTTACGCGCTTCTGATTCTGCTTCATCCGTCGCTCTGGAGAAAACGGTGAGGGCTCCATGCCGGTAAGCATACTTGCCGTGCCCGACGTTTTTTGCCGTCGGCCTTGTTCCGTGTTCCGCGGGGCGGAGAAATATTGCGCTGGGAGTACTTTCCTGGACGGGGAAACAGAACGCTTTGAAGCTGTCTTTTTGTGCGTCGGGGACCTCTTTTTCAGGGGCAGGGGAAAATAATGCTCCGGCAGAACCGCCTTTTCCGCCAGGAAGAGTTTATTGAAGGCGCAGTTCGCCATGACTGAAGGCCTGCTTTCCATCGTCGGCTTGCCGGTTGACTACGCGGCATGCGTTTTACTTTTTGTTTCTCAGGAAGGAGTGACGAAGAACCCCCTTTTCGGAACGACGTGACGTTTTCCGAAAAGGGGGCAGGGTCAGGGAGAAGCGTGCAGGGAAGGGGATATCAGCGGAAGGTGGGCAGGTAGGCGTACAGGGCCGGAGAGCCGCCGGTGTGCAGGAAGAGCACGTTGGCGCCCTTGGGGAAGTAATCCTTGCGGATGAGGT
>CASFUJ010000078.1 GCA_949297645.1 uncultured Desulfovibrionaceae bacterium | reverse complement strand
GCCTCCTTCCTGCCTGAGAAGAAAGCCTGATTTCATCCCTGACTGAAACAAAGGGCGGGGGCCTGAAGGCCTCCGCCCTTTGTTTGTTATGAGCTCGGACAACAACTTCCGTCTTCCGCAAAACGGCCCCCTGCCTCCCGCCTTTTTCCGGCTTTCCGAGAACGCGCAGGGCGGCCATCCTCTGCCCATTACCGTCAAGTACCGTATCCGGGGACATCCAGCCGCATGCGTCCCGCCCTTCCTTCCGGACTGACTCTCCTCCGCCAGCCGCATCAACGCCCGGCCATCCTTCCATGAGAGCGCCGTCTGCCTCACCACCGGCCATCATTCCGTACCTTGGTCTGGCCTCCCGGAACGCACGGAGCTCCCCACCGTACCGCGGAAGGAAACCTGCCCCGGAAACGCTCCTCCCCTCTTTGCAGCAGCGATGACACGCCTTCCGCCACCGCGCCGCTTCGCGCTTTCCGACGACGCGCAGGGCTGCCCATGCCCCTCTGCTGCTCGTACAAGCCTGAGCGGGGCGTAGGGAACACTCAAAATCATCGACCTCGCATATCCGTCCGTCCCCTTCCGTCCTTCACAGCGTCCGGGCATGCCGTGCTTCAACGCCGAAGAAAACGTTTCCGCCCCTTCAGTCCGGCGCATCGTACTTCCTTCTGAGCCGTCAGGCGGATCAGGAAACGTTTTCCTTCCTGCAAAGGAAGCCCTGTGCGGCATTGACGTATTTTCTGCATAAGTCTCCCCGGTTTGAGGATACCGGGCTGCATCGGCATGACGTCACAGAAGAATTGTTTTTCCTCTCCCGCTGTCCGTGCGAAGATGTTCTTCCTTCCTCCCGCTTCTTCGAAGCATTAAACACAAAAAGCCCCCTGTCTCCAGGGGGCTTTTTTTCCTGAAAAGGAATCAGTTTTCCCACTTACCTTTCACATAGCGGGGAAGTTCCGTAAGTTTGCTTGCTGTTGCTCTTACGCATCTGAGCTTTGGCCGTCTGCTGGTTGATTTCCGTAAAGGTCGCAATATACTTGGAACCTCTTTTGAACACCTGCGGACGCGCACGGTTGACCGTCATACGCTTGTTGGCCTTGGTGACGTACTGCGTGACGAAGGCGTCAAGGTCGGCCTGAATTTTGGATTCGTTCACCGCGAAGGTATTCGCGGGATTCATAAGGAAAAGACCGCAAAAAGCGATACCAATCCATGATTTACGAAACATGAAGGAAGCTCCGTTCATGCCGGAGAGGCCCGGCGGAGCCGGGCCTCTCGAAGCATTCGTATCGACGATTAGTTGAAGAGAAGTTCCACGCGACGGTTCAGGTAACGACCTTCTTCGGTCGCGTTGTCATACTTGAAGGACTTGCCCATACCAACGGCAGTCAGCTTGGAAGCGGGAACGCCCTGCTGCACAAGGTAAGCCTTAACCGCATTGGCGCGGTTCTGGGAGAGAACCTTGTTGTAGGCGTCAGTACCGATGGAGTCGGTCCAGCCTTCGAGGGTGACATGCACGTTCTTTTCCTTGAGAACTGCAGCAGCTTCGTCGAGGATACCCTGAGCCTTGGCGTCAAGAGCATAGGAGTCGAAAGCAAAGTTGACGCCGTGCAGCACGAGAGCTTCTTCAGCAGCGCCGGTATAGAACACGTCGGCCACGAACTGGTTCAGAGCGTCCTGGTCGGCCAGAAGGTCGGCGCCCTTCACGGAAACGGAGCAGGAATTCAGACCGGCGATCTTGTCGAGGATGGCCTGACCTTCTTCAGTGTCGGCAAAGGAAATGATATGGAAGCAGATACCGGGCTGAGCCTGATAGATGGCGGCAGCTTCGGCAACGGGATCGACGCCGGTATTGTTGGCGCCGTCGGAGGCGAGCACGATGGCGGTAGGACGGGCCATGGAGGCATAGTCGCCGGAGTTGGCGGCAAAGCCGTCACCCATGGGGGTCATACGGCCGAAAATGACGCCTTCGCTCTTCAGGGAAGCAATACCGTCAGCCGTGGCGGAACGGTTCCAGTCACCATATTCCACAACCTGGCCGGCAGGGGCGATGGTATGCACGGAAGCCTTGTAGCCGAGATCCGGAATGGCTTCATTCACAGCGGCAAGCACCTGCTTGGCAGCGGCGGCCTTGGTCATCTTGAGTTCAGGAGCCTGCATCATCATGGAGCCGGACTGATCGGCCAGGAGATCAAAGCTGTCCACCTTGCGAACAAGATCCGCAGCCTGAGCAGCAGAGGCAATCCCCATCACCAGAGCCGCGGCAAACAGCGCATGACGAAACGTTTTCATGGAAATCCTCCATCAACTTAAAAAATGTTATGGCAAACTCGGATACCTTCATCTCTATCAAAGGCACCTCACACAGGCAAGTAGAAAAAAGGCGAAAGAGAAACTCTTCCGCCTTTTCCTAAAGCTGTCTAAGCGCTCAGCTCAAAAAATACGGCTTACACGCAGCCGGTGGGCTTGGGCAGACCGGCCATCTTGCAGGCGCCCTTACCGGGACCGGAGGGGAACAGTTCGTAGATTTCCTTCAGCTTGTAGCCGGTATTCTTGGACATGATACGCACCATGGGGGCGATACCATTCTTCTTGTAGTAGTCCTGCAGGAAATCGATAACCTTATGATGATCGGCGGTGAGTTCCGGAATACCTTCGGATTCCTTCACGAATTCCAGCCATTCAGGGCACCAGTCTTCGAAGCGAAGCAGGAAACCGTCTTCGTCGACTTCAAAGGTCTTTCCCTGGAAAGAAACTTCAGCCATGCGCGTCCTCCTTGGACATGTTGGGACTGTGGGAAATTGCCTGCATCGAAACACAGGCTCACATACATACGAAAAGGAAAAAAGAATGACGTTCCTTCTGTTCAGGAAGCCTGCCACAAATAGGGGGAAATGACAAGCCCTGCCGCCCATTCTTTTTGCCCGAACCGCAACGCATCTCCTCTCGGTGAAGCACACCGGAAAGGCGACCCTTCACAGCGGGGCAACCGGAACATGCCTTTTACAAGGTTTTGGGCCGGGACGCAAGAGCTTTCCTCGTGAAAAACGCTGCACCCCGGCCTTTTCCCATGCCCTTCGCTTCAGAACCAGCGACGCCCCTCCGGCCGCCGCAGCGCTGAAGCGCCGTCTCTCCGTCGATGAGACATGAAAAAAGACCTCCGCGCAGCAGACGGCACTTCTTCGGCGCGCTTCCGCCCTAGCGAGGCATGCAGCACTTCTTGTACTTCTTGCCGCTGCCGCAGGGGCACGGGTCGTTGCGTCCGACCTTGGGCGTCTCGCGGCGCACGGGCTGACGGGCATACACGTTGCCTTCCACATAAAACCACTCGCCGTCCTCCTTGCGGAAGAAGGCGTCTTCACGCAGTTCCTGCGGAACGTTCTGCACGCTGTAGTGCGCGCTGAACTTCACCTCGCCTGTGCTGTCGTTCTCACCGCCGTCAACCGTTTCCATGATTTCAAGGCCTTCCCAGGTCATCATGGACGACCATTCCTTGATTTCATCGGCGGAGGCGTCCTCACGGAACTGAGGATGCGTGGTATCGGTGAGATACTGATATTCGCCCAGGCAATGGGCCGTGTAGCGGGAACGCATGAGGGCTTCAGCCGTAGGAGCCTTGGCTTTTCCTTCAATATACTGGCCGCAGCAGGCGTCCAGCTCAAGGCCGGAGCCACAGGGACAAAGACTCATAGAATTCTCCTCCAAAAGGTTTGGGCGCAGTGTGCCCGCATTTTTCTCAGAAGACAAGCCCGAACAAAGACAGAAAAAAGCCCGCCGGAGAGGGAAGCCGACGGGCAAGCGGTGTTGATGGAGTTTCAAAGGAATGTACCAAAAAATATGCAAATTTCATGCCAAAAATAATATTTTTACATTTTTATAAATAAAATCAGTATATTAAATATTTTGTTCGTAAAATATTCTCTCTTCATAAAGCTGAAACGGTATTTTTTTTTGAACATCCTGTTTTTCGGGAGAGAGCGGTCGGCACGGACTTGAAAATTTTTTGAACCGAACCGCGGGCGCACTGTTTTTCCCCATCCTGAACACCGCTTTTTTCATGAAAAAAAAACGTCGGGCGGCCCTTTTTCCGCAAGAAGAGAAGTGTCGAAGTCCGATGCTCCCGCTTTCCCTGGCTCTCTTCTTCCGGCACATCCGTCCTGCGGACGGAAAAACGCCCCCCCTGCAGGAAGAGGAGCCTGGCGCCACAAAACGGGAAAACGTCAAAAAACTGTATTTTTCACCACAGAAACCGCCTCCGGCAACGACGGCGGGCAGACCGTAATCACGCTTCCGCCATTCACCGTCAGCAGCTTCCGCGGCAAAACAAATTTTCTGAACAGTCCGCAGTCCGAGACGGCGCACGAGCAGCGGCTCTCTTGCTGTTTTCGAAGCCTCTCCCCTTTTCGGGCAAAGGCCATGCAGACCGACTGCGCGTCCCGGACAACACAGAGACTGTTTATCGGGTATATGCCGCGCGGACGCCCGTCGGACCGGAATCAGCAAGGCTCTCCGTCTTGACTCTCCCGCCGGGACGGCGGCAGGGCGACGTTCCGCCCTTCGGCAGTCATACCGTCAGACAGCAAAGAGCATCCAGAGAGACCGCCTGCGCGGACGCTCTTTGAGAAGCACCACCTTCCCGTCCTTCGCTTGCCTGAAGGACGTCATGAAAACGCTCCTCAGGCGAGCTCCTCGAGTCTGCGGAAACGACGCAGGGTGAGGTGGCAGAGAGCGATGGCCAGCGCATCGGTGGTATCCAGCGGGCCTTCGATATGCGTTCTGCCCAGAAGACGCGCCACCATGAACGCCACCTGCTCCTTTTCAGCCCGTCCCGTGCCCACCAGCGTCTTTTTCACCAGTGTCGGCTCATAGTCCTGTACGGGGAGACGAAAGGAGGCGCATGCCGCGATGGCCGCACCGCGGGCCTGGGCCAGCTTGATGGTGGACATGATGTTCCTGGCCGTGAACACCTGCTCCACACCGACCTCCGCGGGACGGAACTCCTCAATGATGTCATGCAGCCCGTGATAGATGAAGGAGAGTCTCTCGGGAAAGGAGGAACCGCGGACGCGCAGGACGCCGCTTGCCACAAGTTCCAGCCTGCCGGAAGATTCCCGTACGATACCCCATCCCGTGATGTTTGAACCCGGGTCTATCCCCAGAACGGACAAGGACGCGCCATGGGAGCAGAGAGCAGTCATGCGACCTCACGATATGAAAAGGCCGGGGCAGAAAATCTGTCCCGGCCCAAAGAAACGGATACGCACGCCGATTATTCGGCGGGAGCTTCCTCAGCGCCTTCCATGAAGACGGAAACCATGGTGAAGTCGGACTTGTACACGGCCTTCACGCCTTCGGGCAGGGGCATGTTGGAAACACGGATGGTCTGGTTGAGTTCCAGACCGGAGACATCGAGGCTGACCTTGCGGGGCATATCGGCGGGCTTGGCGGAAAGCACCACTTCGTCGCGGTAGGTTTCCATGGTGCCGCCCATCTTCACGCCCTTGGGAGTGCCGACGTATTCCACCTGCACCTTGACCTTGATTTCCTTGTCGAGGTCCACGCCGAAGAAGTCCACATGCGTGAAGGTGTTCTTCACAGGGGAATACTGGGCGTCCCACACGAACACGGGATGCAGGGTCTTGGCGCCGTTCTCATCTTCAATTTCCAGCTGGAAGACGTTGGTGCGGCCCACCTGTTCGTAAATCTTGCTGAGGGGCAGCTCAGGCATCTGAACGGCGATATTCTGACCGTCGGCGGTGTAATAGACGCCGGGCACCAGAGCTTCAGTGCGAAGGCGGCGATTGGCGCCCTTGCCGAAGGCGGTACGCTTCTTCACAGAAAGGGTTTTCAGTTCGGACATGATGCTTTCTCCTTATGGGCCGTCTCCCGTCGGACGGGGCGCGGCGCGATATATCGTCTTCCTTGTCCCCGTCTTAGAACAGGGCGCTGACAGAAGAACCGTCGTGAATATTGCGGATACTCTTGGCCAGAACTCCGGCGATGGAAGCCACGCGGAGCTTTTCACACTGGGCGGCATGCTCGCCGAGCGGAATGGTATCGGTCACGATGATTTCCTTGAAGGGGGAATCATTGAGACGCTCGCACGCGGGGCCGGAAAGCACGGCGTGCGTAGCGCAGGCATACACTTCCTTGGCGCCGCCTTCCATGAGGATGTTGGCGGCGGTGCAGATGGTGCCTGCGGTATCAATCATATCGTCCACAAGAACGGCCGTCTTGCCGGCGACGTCGCCCACGATGTGCATTTCCGCCACCTGATTGGGGCGATCGCGGCGCTTGTCGATGACGGCAAGGCTGGCGTCCATCTTCTTGGCGAAGGAACGGGCGCGTTCCACACCGCCGGCGTCGGGG
The DNA here is from genome assembly GCA_949297645.1 of uncultured Desulfovibrionaceae bacterium. Taxonomy (GTDB): domain Bacteria; phylum Desulfobacterota; class Desulfovibrionia; order Desulfovibrionales; family Desulfovibrionaceae; genus Mailhella. Next base: position 2,536 of record CASFUJ010000078.1, on the reverse strand, counting down.
GACACCATGACGATTTCGCCGGAAAGCGCGCTGAGCTTCTTCAGAAGCACGGGACGGGCATACAGGTTGTCCACAGGGCAGTTGAAGAAGCCCTGAATCTGGCCGGCATGCAAATCCACCGTAACGATGCGCTGAGCGCCGGCCACGGTGAGAAAATCGGAAACGAGCTTGGCGCTGATGGGCGCACGGGGGCTTACCTTGCGGTCCTGACGGGCATAGCCGAAATAGGGAATCACGGCCGTGATACGTCCTGCGCTGGCGCGCTTCAGAGCGTCGAGAATGAGGCACAGTTCCATGAGGGACTTGTTGGCCGGGGCGCAGGTGGACTGGATGACGAACACGTCGTGCCCGCGCACACTGGCGCCGATTTCAACGCGCAGCTCACCATCGCTGAACGTTGTGCAGAGCGCCGGAGTGAGGGAACAGCCAAGATGATCGCAGATATCCATGGCCAGCTGGGGATTGGCCGTACCCGTGAGAATTTTAAGGTCGCCGTACATAGGAACATGCCTTCCTGAGTAAAGTATCCAAAGATACAGGGACACCGCCGCCTGGCGAAGCCGGAACATAACGCCGCATGGCTGGGGCGGCAGGATTCGAACCTGCGAATAGCGGACCCAAAACCCGCTGCCTTACCGCTTGGCGACACCCCAACAACCCAGCCGGGCATGGCGACTCAAAAAAGGAAGGGGCCGAACACCTCGGCGCCTTCTTCCCCTTTCCGCAACGCATCTGCGGCTTGAACCGCGCGCGCGGAGGAACGGAAGAGACCGAAAAGGGCCGAACCGCTCCCGCTCATACCGGCAATATCCGCACCTTCCTGTAATAACTGTGTTTTTAACGCAGACAAGACGGGAAACTCGGCAAATACCACCGGCTCGAAGTCGTTCATGCCATAAAATGACTGGCAACTTGAACGGTTATTTTTATCTGCCTTCGTTTCCGCTGTCAAGGAAAATGACGTTCTTTCTGCGTCCCAGGCGGCGTAGGCCCATGCCGTATTCACATGTACACGCGGACAGACGAGCACGCAGCTCATCCCTTTCACCCCGCCTTCAATCTCCGTGAGTCTCTCGCCGATTCCCTCGGCAAGGCAGGGTTTTCCCTTGAGAAAAAAGGGAACATCCGCCCCCACGCGGGCGGCAAGGGCGATAAGTTCCGACTCGGGAAGAGGAAAAGGCGCGTGACGCTGAAGCCAGAGCAGCATCTGCGCGCCGTCGGCGCTGCCGCCGCCGAGTCCCGCTCCGTGAGGTATTGCCTTGATAAGGGTGACATCCACAGCCGGAGCAAAGCCCGTGGCCTCCATGTAAAGCCGATAGGCCTTCGTCAGGGTATTGTGCGCTTCGTCAATGCCCGGCGTATCACAATGCACAAGAAGCCCGGTCCCGCGCTCCGCCCTTTTGAAGACAAGAACGTCCTCCGGTCCGGGAAGCGGCATGAACAGCGTTCGAAGGGTGTGGTACCCGTTGGGAAGCTTTCCCGTAATGAACAGAAAAAGATTGATTTTTCCGCCCGTGCGCACCACTTCTTCCATGACTTCCCTTTTCTCTTCCATATCGCCTCCGACCGGGACAGCGGCAGCCTGCCGGCACGCATCAACGTCATGTTCCGGGCCGCCCGGACGGACAGCCCGCCCTTTCAGAACATCAGCTCCGGGGCAGAAGGGCGGCGCGGATGTCCACGCGCCTGCCCGGCAGCGCCGCCGCAAGCGCCGCAGCCGCCGCCTGCACGCCCACAAGCACAAGCACGTCGACCAGAGGCCCTTCTTCCGCAGAAGCCTCCACCTCGACGCCGTCATCCTGCAGAGACCAGGCAAAGGAAACGCGGCAGGAATACCCCCTCCGGGCGGCCACGGCAGAGACGGCGGCAAGGGCATCCTCCCGGGCGGCGGCAAACAGCATCTGCGCCCCTCCGTTGTGCCGAAAATCCGCCGCCACATCGGCAGGCAGCGTCATCTGCGCGCGGGCGCGCACCGGAACGCCCTCTTCCTTCGTTGCCGCCTGCTTTTCGGCCACGGCCTGCAGCAGCACGCGCAGCACGCCATCGAGGTCAAGGTCGGAGGTATCCACGATCACGGCATCCTCCGCAGGACGCAGAGGATCCACAGGTCTGTTTCTGTCCTGAGCGTCGCGCTCCTCAATGCCGCGCTGAATTTCCTCCAGCGTGGCGCCGTTCAGCGCGCCGCGGGCTTCCAGCTCAAGATAGCGGCGACGTGCGCGCACCTCGGGTCTGGCGTCGAGGAAAAACTTGTGTCTGGCCGCAGGAAACACTTTCGTCCCCATGTCACGACCTTCGGCCACAAGAGAGCTGCCCTCGCCCAGAGCGCGCTGTGCATGCTGCAGCTCCTCGCGGAGCACGGGCAGACGCGCCACCAGCGACGCAAGCCTTCCGGCCTTTTCCGTACGGATTTCCTCCCCCACGGGCGTATCGTTGCAGCAAAGCACGGGCGAGCCGCCATCCCCGCGCCTTTCCAGAGAAAAGCGGTACGAACGGCACCTTGCGCGCAGCTCCCCTTCCGCCATGTCGGCCGCCGCGG
>CASFUJ010000077.1 GCA_949297645.1 uncultured Desulfovibrionaceae bacterium | reverse complement strand
TCAAAGGTGAACCCACGATTCTGCCGGGCGAGGTGCAGAATTTCCGGGCCGGGATAGATTTCATGGCAGGGCTTGCGCAGTCCGGCCGAGGAGATTTCCATGGCCATGCCCGCATCGCGCACGGCGGTGAGCGCGTCGCCCACAAGATCCATGCTGGCAGGCAGGCTGAGCCAGCGGCGGAAATCGTCCACGGAAAAGATTTTAATGAGGTCGGGGTGCGCCACGATGTTGAACAGGCGGCTTTCGGCCATGGCCTTCATGGTGCGGTAGTAGCGCGTGTACTGGTGGAATTTCTCCTCCCGGCTGAGTCTGTCCCAGTCGCAGGAGGTGGCGTCGAAACCCCAGCGGCCGAGGAAATGGATACCTGCAATGAGGTAGTCGTACGGGTAGGCTTCCACCATGCGGCGTATGAAGGGAACTTCCTCTTCCAGCCAGTCCACTTCCAGCCCGAGCAGCACGGTGACGCCCTGCTCCTTTTTGAGTTCCTCCACTTCGGAGAGATATTCGTTGAAGGTGGCGGCGAGGTGGTCGCGGTATTCGCTGGGGTAGTCGTAGCCTTCAGGCCGCGGGGAGTGTTCGGAGAAGCCCTGCACGAGAAGGCCCTTTTCCCGGCCTGCTTCGAACATCTGCCGCACGCTGTCGCGGGCATGGGAATGACTGGTGTGGGTGTGAAGGTCTGCGCGTATCATGGCATGTTCCTTGAAATAAAGGTGAAGGGGCCGGTTTCTTCATGATAGCCCATACCTTCCCGGGCCGCAATGTTTCCTTCTTCTGCCGGGTGCTTTTCTGCTTTTGCGGGTTTCTGCGCGTTTTCCCTCCGGCGCAGCAGGCAGTTCCGGCCTCTGACCTGCCCTTCCGGGCATGGAGCCCGGAACCTTTCATACGAGAGAGCCGTTGCCGTATCCCTCTTGCGCAAAGCGCCTCTTGGAGCTATGCTTATCCGGCATTGCCTGCCCGGAACGGGCTGTCTTTCAGCACAGGAGAGCAACCATGGATTTCCTTTTCTTCTTCGTCGGCATCATCGCGGTCGCCTGCGCCCTCACCTATATCAAGAAGACGTCTCCCAACAAGCCCCATTGATGCGGAGAACGCGGGCCTTCCCGCGCGCCATGTTCCGGCAGGGTCTGCGCCCTGCCGTCTTCTGTGACGTCAAGTCTTCCTTTTGCGCAATCACGCGCTTCTTACCGGTTTTCTGACGCCTTTCAGCGCCCGGGAGAAGCGCTTTTTTTGTCCGCTCTCCGGACGCTCCTGCGCGCCATGCCCGCCCTGTCTGTCGTGCGGCGACGGAAAAGAGCGCAGGGTTCAGAAAAAACGCCCCGTATCCACGCCCCTCGTGGTTCGACGCCGCCCGTATCTTCCTGCCCGCGGATTCGCAGGAAACTGTGCGAGAGCGCCGGCGTCTTCTTGTTCCTGCCGCCTCCCGGAACCGCCCAGGCAGCGATATTCCCGGGGCATTGCCTGAGGGGTATGCGTGGTATTTCCGGGGCCTCACCTAAAAGGTCGTTCATGCTGCACATCGTTCTCTATCATCCGGAAATTCCGCCGAATACCGGAAACATCGCCCGGCTGTGCGCCGGAACCGGCACGCGCCTGCACCTCATCGAACCGCTGGGCTTCTCCATCGACGACCGGCATCTGCGCCGTGCCGGACTCGACTACTGGCCGCATGTGGACGTGACCGCATGGCCCTCCCTTGAGGCCTATCTTGCTGCGGACGGCGCGGGGCGGCGACTGGTCTCCACCAGCGCAAGGCGCGGCGAACCCGTGCAGCGTTTTTCCTTCACTGCCGAAGACAGCCTGCTCTTCGGGCCGGAATCCTGCGGCCTTCCTTTGGAGGTGCAGAACAGGGCGGACGCGCATGTGCGTATTCCGGTGAAGGACTGCATCCGCAGTCTCAATCTCTCTACTTCCGCGGGCATTATCCTTTACGCGGCGCTTGCCTTTCTGGGCATACCGGAGGAGTGGTAGAAGCCCGGGCCTCCGGCCCGGTTTTGCGGCGCTGACACGCCGGAAGCTCAGGCTTGTTTTTGCGTGCCGCGAAAGCTTCCTACGGGGTTCTGTTTCTGGGGGATATCGTAGTCGTGAAGGGGAGCGCGGCTTAAAAATGGCTCCTGCGCAGACGCAGGGAAAAGGCCCGGCCGTGCGGCGCTGTTCCGCCGTGAGGCATTTCGCGCGCAGAGCATTGACCTTGCGCAGGGAGTGTTTCAGGACGAATCCGGGGCGTCGAGCCCCCCGGATGTGGGGAAGACGCTGTTCAACGTGGCCGCGTCTGCCGTGCGGATATGTCGAGTCCCCGGGTATGGGAAAAATACGGGACAGCGGCGCTTCGCGCGCAGGACTGCGGCGGCGAGTCCGTCTCCGGTCCGGCGAAACAGGCGGCGCGTCAGCGGCCCGGTACTCTTCCGTCATGCTTTCCTGCCTGGCGGTGTTTTGCGCGCAGGGCGTCGGCAGGCGCGGTCTTCTCCCATGCTCCTGCCTTGCTTCTCGTCAGGAGGAGCCCGTCTCTTCGCTCAGAGACCCGTTTCCCTGCGCGCTGAGGCAGGGCGCGTCTTCTGTTTACCCCACATCGACGGACTGCCGCTGGGAGGCCGGCTGCTCCTCCTGTGCGGCCTTGGGCGAGGCTTCTTTTCTTTCTTCTTCCGGAGGCAGGCAGACCTCCTTCATCCGACGCAGGTATTCCTCGTTGCGGGCGAGGTAGAAGGAGAGCGGCGCGGCGAAGTTGCGGCCCAGAAGACCGTCCACCAGAAGCTGACTTACCTCCCGCTCCAGCATGAGAATCTGCTGCATGCGCAGAAGCACCAGTCTTTCGCTTCGGGAGAAACGGCGCAGGAAGATGCCGAGCGCGTAGTTGGCGCGGGGCTGATAGAACCAGAAGTACATGAGGTCCAGAGCGTTGATGACCATGTCCAGCCACAGTTTCGGCTCGATGGCTTTCAAGGTTTTGGGCAGGACTGTGGAGCGGTCCAGAAGGGCCATGACGTTCTTTTCCGGGAAAAGTTCCTCCAGCCTGCCGTAGAGGGCGAGAGCCTTGTGCAGACGGCTTCTGTAGTCGGCCATGCGCATGCGGATATTGCGTTCTCTGTCGGCCAGACCGTCCACGATGCCGATGACGGTATCGGAAGAAAGTTTCATCACGAACACGGAGGCGGCGGCAAGTAGCTCCGGACTGCCGCCTGTGGCGGAGAGCAGCAGCGAGAGCGCGCCGTGCAGCAGCAGGGAGAGGGGCAGGGCGAGCGCCACGCAGGCGATGTCGATGAGAATGCTTTTCATGGAAAAGCCGCGCAGAACATGCGTGGCCACCTTATAAAGACCGCATCCGGTGAGAAGCGCGGCATAGGTGGCAAGAGGCGCGTTCACGGCGCTTATGCCCAGTCCCTGTTCCAGAATGCGGCAGCGCAGCAGAGGTTCCAGCAGCACTACGGAGAGTCCGTTGTACATGAGCGAGACGTACAGTGTGGACCAGCTTACATAGCTTTTCCAGTGCAGTACGGAGGAGCGGTGCAGCCCGCCGCTGCCGAGCACGGCCTGAAGGATGTTCCGCAGACCGGAAATGAGAAACCACAGGGGAGCGCCGAGCCATGCCAGAAGACCTGCCTGCGTGCTCATGAAGGCAAGCCATGCGGGGATGAAGCCCACCACCATGCGCAGAGTGTTGGCAAGGCCGGTATTCAGATAGCGGCACCATTCCATGAAACCTTCGGCCTGTTTTTTTGCGGGAATGAAGCCGTTGGTGATATTGGCGTCCGTACCGCCCAGGGTGATGACGTTGCCCTGCTGAGAGCCTGTGTCGGCCGTGGCGATGCAGCAGTTGCCGTCGTTGCACACGACGGTGTTTTCCGACACGGGCGTCCATTCCGTATGTCTGCTCCGGCCGAAATGGCGCAGCATCGGCAGGCGGCGCACGAAGGAGGCCAGGGCGGAGGGCGCTTCGCCCGGGGCGTCGGAAGAGTAGGTGATCTGCTCCAGAAGCTCGGTGCGCAGAGGCAGCAGAAGATGCGCGGAACGGCGCGGGTCGTCGAGCTCGCGGCGGGCGCGCAGGGGCAGGGTTTCGGGATAGGCGAGGCCCATGCCGTAGCGGTGGCCCGGGCGGCTTGTGGAATCCGTGCCCATGGTGGCGCGCAGTTTGGCCGTCTGATAGTAGCCGCACAGCACGGGAATGTTTTGAAGGATGATGCGGAGCTTGCGCACGCGCGGAGATTTGGGCATGTCCGCGGAGTGAAGGGCGGCGCTGCCGCGCGGCGTGGAGATGCTCTCCTCCTCGGTAAGGGAGGACAGCGCCGAACCCGGAGCGGCGTCCTGCAGCATGGCGAGAATGATCTGCTTGAGAAGCGGCACGCTGCCCGCGTTGACGGCACGCTGCAGCTCGTTGATTTTCTGCAGATGCTGAAGATCGCCGTTCTGCCAGTCCTTCAGGTTGAACATTTCCAGATGGGTGATGCGGCCCTGACAGTCCCAGAGCAGGTTGAGCACGTCCTCGGCGGAAAGTCCGGCCAGATTCAGCGTGATGCGGCAGCCGCTCTTGAGCTCGCAAAGGCGCGTGAGCAGGCGCAGAGGCGTGAGATTCAGAATCTCGGGACAGTCCTGTGTGTCACAGGCGCGCTGAAGTCCCGCCGTGCCGGGGAAAAGTTCCGCGTCGTTCAGGCGCGCAAGTACGGCTTCGGTGGTGAATCTGTCGAGCTTTTCCAGCTCATCGGCAAGCGTCTGACGCCTGTATTGTTCGGCGTCGGTCATGGCGGAGCGAAGGTCATCGGCGCGCGCTTTGAGCAGCGGGAAAAGTTTTTTATGTATAAATTCGGCAAGGTGCAGCAGTGAAGCCTGCCCGTATCCCACGAAGAGCATGAATTCGTGGGCGTCCAGAGGTTCCGGCATGGCGTGCAGCATGGGGGCAAGGCGGGCGCGTTCCTTGTCGTTCCAGTCCTCGAGAAGGCGCAGTATGCGTTTTTCCAGCCATCTTGTGGCGGCGCGGCCTTCGTTCATCAGCGTGGACATGGACGGGGTGGACAGGAAGGCGACAAAATCGTCGTCGTTGGTGAAGCCTCGCGGTATCCAGATGAGGTCCACCAGGCGCCCGAGATACGGGGCGTGAAAAAGCAGACCGATACGCACGGTGATACCCATGATGCGCGCGGCGCGGATGAGCTCGTTCGCCGCTTCCGGGGAAACGTAGTTGTAGTAGATGACGGTGAGCGTGCGTATGCCCTTGAGCCAGGCGTCCATAATGAGGTGCGTGGCGTTCTTGCGACCCTTGGTGTTGGCATCGTGCACATGGTTGTCGAACACGGCCTGATTCCAGTCTTCGGGCATTTCCAGCATGTAGTAGCGGTGCAGCAGACGGCGCACCACGGCCTGACGGCCCGAGGCCGCCTGCCGGAAATCGTGGGCGAGGCGCAGTTGGGTTTCGAAATCGCCGTGGGCGCGCACAAGCTCCTTCATGAGCTGCACGAGCACGCGTCCGGTGTTGATGCGCAGAGCCGTGCGCGCCATGGAAAGCACTTCGTCGCGCAGGGCGGCGAGGGCCTCGAGTCTCTCGTCGGCGTGCCCCTGCGAGAGGGTGTCGAGAAGGCGCAGGACGGCCGAGGCCATGCGCATTTCCGCCGGAACGGCGAGCTCCATGATACCGGAAGGACTGAGCTGCGGCAGGAGCCCCGGCATGGCCTTCCGGCTTTTCGTCACCGTGCGGTTTATCATGGTGAGAAGCTGGTAGTCCTGAGGGTCGAAACGGAGCGAACGATGAGTCATGGCGGCACCTGCGGCATAAAATGAGAGAGGTTCATAGTAGTACGCCGGGCCTTCGGGCGCAAGCCGCCGACCCGGGGGGCAGGCCCGGAAGCCTGAAAAAATTACAGAGAAGTACCGTGGGAAATGATATTCTTACAGAAGGAATCGGAGCGTTTTACAGACCTGCTTGACAGAAAATCCCCACGGTGAGATACTCGTTTCCCTCTGAGACGTGTACGGGGTCCATAACGTCGTCCGGCGTTTTCGATTCCCGTCGTTTTCCCTGCTCCCCGAGGGCCCCGCAAAGGTGGACTTTCGGCTTGCCTTCGCGCATCGGAGCCGCGCCCCGTTCCGGGAGTGCCGCGGCGGACAGGGAAAAAAGGGCGATTTCCGCTCCACGCTGCCAGGATCGCAGACGGATCGGCCGCGTGACTTCATCTCAACCCGGAGTCTGCATGACATCATCTTCCTACCGAAGTCTGATGGCGTCCGTCGGGGTATGGCTTTTGTGCCTGCTTTTCGTGTCGCCGTCGGCTTATGGCCAGGATGCCTTTTTCCAGTCGGGTGTGGCCTCGTGGTACGGCCCCTGGCATCATGGAAAATCCACCGCTACGGGGGAAGCCTTCGATATGTTCGCCATGACGGCGGCGCATCGTACCCTTCCTCTCGGCACTCTGGTCAGAGTGGAACATAAGGACAGCGGCAAAAGCGTGATCGTGCGCATCAACGACCGCGGCCCCTATGTCAAGAACAGAATTATCGATTTGTCGTACGCGGCAGCCGACAGCCTCGGCCTCAGCGAGACCGGCATTTCCTCCGTCACCCTTGAGATCGTGGGAGACCGGGAGGGATATCCACTGTCCGGCACGCAGGCCTTCTTCGTGAGGCTTCAGGAAACCCCGGTGTCCAACGATGCCGTGGCGCAGCAGCTGCGCCGCCTGATACGCCTGGGCATGTACGACGCGGCATCCCTGCTGCACACGCAGGACGGCGTGATGGCCATAGGGCCCTACGCCAGCTTTCAGGAATCGCAGGATGCGCTGGTGCGCGTGGCTACGACCCACCCCGGCGCCAGCATCATGCTTGCGGAGAAAAACTCCATGGCCCCGGCCGTTCAGGCCGTGGCTGAACGATAGGTTTCCGCCCTCGGAAAAGGCGGACGACCTCTGCGGCGCGTGAGAGACGCCGCCACTTTGATGCGCGAAAGCCCCCGGAGCCCTTGAGGCCGGGGGCTTTTTTCGTTGCTGGGGCCGCGGAGCGGCAGAGGGCGTACGACCTGCGAGGATTGCGGAGGAGAAACGGAAAAGTCTTGCGCGTCCTGCCGCAGAAGGGCTGTTCGGCAGGCCGGGGACGGTGTTTTTTGCCGTACCGCCTTTTTCCGGCGGAGCATGCCTCGTGCCTTTGGTGAGGTCATACGCGCTGTTTGCGGCGTTCACGGCAGGACGACGCCGGGGCACAGCAGCTTCCTGCCGTCCACGGGCAAAGTATGGTCCCGGGAGCGGCGAACGTATGTTCGGTGTCATGCGCGGGAACGGTCATGAAGAAAAACAGAAGTTGTTTCCTTTTTTTTTCAAGAGCGCCCTGATATTCCGCAGACAGTTTTTTCTGAAAAAGACGGGAATATTCTGCATGTTCCATATGCGGATAGTTTTTTCATTGCGGACAGGAACAACAGACATTGCGCCTGTTTTATGCGGCGAATAAAAAGACTGTAGGAAATATGGTATTGATATAAATGGTATATTATGATATTAAGCGAAAAAATCCGCGCTTTGCGGTGAACAGATATGTAAGGGAGCATGTATGAGTTGCGACAACAAAAGACCCTGTCCCTGCACCTACGATTGTCCAAGACACGGCAAATGCTGTGAATGCGTCGCGCATCATCGCGACCATGATGAAGGCGTTCCGGGCTGCTTTTTTTCCAAGGAGGCGGAAGCCGCCTATGACCGCAGCATCGAAGCCCTCTGCCGGGACAGAGGCATCAGACTTGCGCAGGGATAGAGCGTTTTATCTTTGAAAAAGATAAAACACGAGGCGGCGACGCGGCCCCGCCCGGCCGAAAGTGAGCGGAAAAACCGCGCTTTTTCCGCGAAACGACAGGCCGTATGGTTTGAAATGCAAAGCATTTCAAACGGAAAATGCTCTAGAGCGTTTTATCTTTGAAAAAGATAAAACACGAGGCGGCGACGCGGCGCCGCCCGGCCAAAAGTGAGCGGAAAAACCGCGCTTTTTCCGCGAAACGACAGGCCGAAACGACAGGCCGTATGGTTTGAAATGCAAAGCATTTCAAACTGAAAATGCTCTAGAAGGAGGAGCATATCATGAACGAGGGTAGAAAAACGGTGTTCATCACGGGCGGTTCCACGGGGATCGGAGCCGCCTGCGTGCGTAAATTCGCCCGGGAAGGGTGGAACGTGGCATTTATGGATATCAATGCGGAGGAGGGGACGAAGCTGGCGCAGGAAACGGGGGCGTTGTTCGTGGAAGGGAATACGCGCCGCCGTGAAGACCTCGACAGGGCCGTCGCCGCCGCATGCGGGCGCTTCGGAGGGTTGAACAGTGTGGTGGCCAACGCCGGTATCCATCGCTGCAACACCATGCTGGACATCAGCGAGGAAGAACTCGACCTCATGATAGACACCAACATCAAAGGTACGGTGCACACCCTTCGCGCGGCCGTGCCCTGTCTGTCGGAGCACGGGGGGAGCGTGGTCATCAACGCCTCCGACCAGTGTTATGTGGGCAAGCCCAACAGTTTCGGCTACGGACTGACCAAGGGAGCGCTGGGACAGATAACGAAAAGTCTGGCCATCGACCTGGGGTCGAAGGGCATACGGGTCAATGCCGTATGCGCAGGCACCATACGCACGCCGCTTACGGCAAAGCTCTTTCAGAGCTTTGCCGACATCACGCACGGCGGCGACGCTTCGGCCTACTGGAAGAGCGAAGCGGGGCTGTATCCTCTTGGCAGGGTGGGCGAAGCTTACGAAGTGGCGGAGCTCATGTATTTTCTTGCCTCCGACGCGGCGAGTTTCATGACCGGAGGGCTTTATCTTGTGGACGGAGGACTTACCGCCGGTTAGCAGGGGGGGAAGCTCCTGAAGGAAAGCCCGTCGGCAAAGATGCCTG
>CASFUJ010000076.1 GCA_949297645.1 uncultured Desulfovibrionaceae bacterium | reverse complement strand
GCCGCCGGCGCAGCCGGGAAGCAGGTCGTCACGCTTGATGTAGATATTCACCTTGTTGCCCAGAGCTTTGGAGAAGTTGGGCAGATATTCGATGGGAGTCGGTTCCTTCACATAGCCACGACGAGGGAACTTTGCGAGATTCATGACTTTTTCCTCCTTATGATGGTGAAACGGTGGAATACGGCTTGAGTCGTTCCGGACAACTGGCCCGGATCAGTTCCCGCGCGAGCACGCTCGTGGCGTCCACGACGGGAGTCTCCCACAGACGGGACTCGGTGACCGCCACCGGTATTTCCGTGCAGCCAAGGAGTATGACGGATACATGTTTCCTCTCCACCAGGCGCTGCGCCGTGTCAAGCAGTATCTGCCGGGCGCGGGAGGAAACGGGGTCGGAGAAGGCCTTGATGCCGAAGGCGGGATCGCTGATGGCACGCTGTACCATGGCGCAATCGTCGTCATCGGGCAGTACCGGTTCAAGGCCTGCCTTTTCCAGCGCATCCTGATAAAGACGGGTCTGCAGCGTGGCCACCGTCCCCATAAGCCCGATACGGCCGCCGTCCGGACAGAGCGAACGCACATGGCGTACCGCGCTCTCAATGATGGATACGAAGGTCACGTCCAGTCCGGTCGCGCGCAGACGTTCCAGCGCCACGTCGAGAATCCGGGGGCTGTGCGCCGTGTTGCACGGCATGCCTATGACGCGGGCGCCGTTTTCGGCAAGCTGGGCCATGATGCCGCCGATGTCCTCACCGGGATTTTCCTTTGTCCGCCCCAGGAGGAACGCCGGGCGCTCCGGTATCCAGCCGGGAAAGGAATGGAGCATGATGGGCAGATGCTCCTGATCCACGCCGGCCTTCGTCCAGCGGAAAATCTTCCGCACAAGATCATAGCCCGCGTAGGGGCCGAGCCCCCCCACAATACCTATGGTGCGGGGCTCGGGCAGATGTTCGGCAAAACGTTCTATCACGGTTATTCCCTGCAGTCGCCGTTGTGTTCCAGCTTGGAAACCAGGATGGCGCCGGCGGCGTCGCCAAGGACGTTGATGGTCGTACGGGCCATGTCCATGATACGGTCAACGCCTGCGATGAGGGCGATGGCTTCCAGCGGAATACCGACCTGCGTGAACACCATGGTAATCATGATGAGCGCCGCACCGGGCACGCCCATGGAACCGATGGAGGCCAGAACCGCCAGCAGAATGACGGTGAGCTGCTTGTCGATGGGCATGGGAATGCCGTAAACTTCAGCCGCAAAAATGGCCGCCACGCCCATGTAGATGGCCGCGCCGTCCATGTTGATGGTGTTGCCGAGAGGGATGGAGAAGCTGGAAACGGACTTGGAAGCGCCGAGCTTCTGCACGGACAGCAGGTTGGAGGAGAGCGCCGCGGCGCTGGAGCAGGTGGAGAAGGCTATCATCAGAGGCTCGGAAAGCCCCTTCAGGAAGGAACTCGGCGTCAGGCCGGAGAACTTGGCGCAGGGCAGATAGACCACCAGTATCTGGATAAGGCAGGCCAGATACATGACCGCCACCAGCTTGATGAGCGGCAGAAGCACGCTGAGACCGTGGTTGGCCACCGTAAAGGCCATGAGGCCGAACACGCCTATGGGCGCGTAACGCATGACGATGCCCGTCACCTTGATCATGACTTCGGCGCAGGAATCGAAGAACGCGAAGGCGGGCTGTCCCTTTTCACCCAGCATGCTGAGGGCGAAGCCGAACAGGATGGCGAAGAAAATGACCTGGAGCATGTTGCCCTTGGCCAGCGCATCGATGGGATTCAGGGGCACGATATCCATGAGCACCTTGATGAGCGGAGGAGCGGAAACGTCCTTGACCGCAAGGTTTTCCATGGACAGCGTAAGTCCGAGACCTGGACGGATGATGTTGGCAAGGATAAGACCGATGATGACGGCCACCGTGGTGGTGAGCAGATAGTAAACCAGAGTTTTGGTCGCGACGCGGCCGAGTTCCTTCACGTCGCACACGCTCGCAGCACCGGCCACGAGAGTGGTGAAGACCAGAGGTACCACCACCATGCGGACAAGGGTGATGAACAGGTCGCCGAGAGGTTTGAACCAGCTCGCATCAATGCTGATGGAAGGAGCCATGGCGCCGACCACGACGCCGAGAATCATACCGATGCCCATCTGGGCGGGAAGACCTAAACGCTTTTCCATAAGAACTCTCAATGTCAATACGTTGGACTCTTCTCCCATCCGTGCCGATGGCGGAGCTCCCTCCCGGAGGTCGTCGTCCGGCGCGGACGTACTGCCGCTTCTCTCTTCTCTTCCGGCAATCCTCCTTTTCCCTGAAAAAAACGGGCGCGGAACCCCCGCCGCCCGTATGACGTTCTATTTCGCTGCGATGACTTCGATTTCCACAAGACCGCCCAGAGGAAGCTGATGCACGGCCACGCAGGAGCGCGCAGGAAACGCGCCGTCGAAAAAGCCGCCGTACACCTCGTTGACCGCGGCAAAATCGGCCATGTCCACAAGATAGATGGTGGTCTTCACGATATCGGCCGGCGTCGCGTCGACGGCGGCAAGCAGCGCAGCAATATTCTTCAGAGACTGCTGCGCCTGGGCCTTCACCCCACCCTCGGCAAGCTTGCCCGTGGCAGGGTCAATACCGAGCTGACCGGAGAAAAACGTCATGCCCCCGACCCGGATGCCCTGAGAATAGGGACCGATGGCCGCGGGAGCCGAGGCGGTGGAAACGACACTGATATCCATATATTCCTCTCCAGAAAATGAAAAATGGAACAAGAGCTTGTCGAATGTCGACATTTTTAGAATTTTTTCCTGTTTTGTCAAGGGGGAAAAGGCATTTGCCTGCCCTTCAGGCCGCAGACACCACAGCCGCCATCAGCCCCTCCCTGCGCCGATGCGCCCCCCAAAAACACCTGTCTCTCAAAGTCATACGCTGTCTAACGGATGCCGCCTGTCCCCCTGCACAGGCGCGGAGCTCTGCGACAGTCACAGAAGACGGAGACGGGCCATGACGCAGGGACGCCCGTCTTCGCTGGAGGCGGCACGCCGTGCTGTTTTCCGCCTTCTCCCTGAGCCCACGGCAAAGTGCTCCGGAGCCTTTGCAGACGACCTACCGGGCCTCCGGGATACGCTCCCAGGCGGTACGACGACCTCCGATGTTCCCGCCGCACAGAAGGACACGCTCTTCCTGACGGTACCGGCGAACAGACTCTCTCTTCCATGCGCCGTCCGACAAAGTCAGAACAGGCACGCTTGTGGAGAACATGGGAAATGTTCCGTCCTCCGCCGGAAACGTTTAATCAAGAAAGGCGGCCGCCCAAAGAACGGTCGCCTTTCTGAAATCACACTGCGTTTACGCCGCGAAGACGGAACGCCTGTCGCCGTCAATCCCAGACACGCTTGTCTTCGATGGGCTTGATCTGAGGAGGCAGGCTGCCCGGAGCGAGAATGCGCAGTTCCGGACGCAGCTTGATGCGCTCGCGGAACAGATGCTGCAGCTCTTCCTTGCGCTTGAAGTTGCTCGCTTCCACATAGAGCACCATTTCGTCCACGCCGCCGGGGTTGGTGACTTCAATCTGCCAGCGCTTGATTTCCTCGAAGCGGGCCATGACCTGTTCCACCTGATGGGGATAGACGAACATGCCCTTGATGCGGGCGGTGGTGTCCACACGGCCCACGATGCTGCCGAGGCGGGGGCTGGTACGGCCGCAGGAACAGGGCGTGCGGTCGATGTAGGAAAGGTCGCCCGTGGCAAGACGGATGAGAGGATAGGTCTTGTTGAAGGCCGTGACCACCACTTCGCCCACTTCGCCGTCCTTAAGCGGAATACCCGTATCAGGATGGCAGATTTCCACATAGCAGCGGTTGGAAATGTGCAGACCGTTCTTCTGGAAGCATTCGTAGCCGATGCAGCCCACGTCCGCGGTGCCGTAGCCCTGACGCATGATGATGTCGTACTTCTTTTCCATCTGGCTGCGGATTTTCTCCGACAGACGTTCGCCGGTGACGAACGCCACTTCCAGGAACAGATCCTTGCGCAGATTGAGGCCCTTCTCCTCGGCACGCTGGGCAAGATGCATGAGGAAGCTCGGCGTCCCCACATAGCCGGAAACGCGCAGTTTCTGCATGATGTCGAGCTGCGTGGCTGCGTCGGTGGGACCGGCGGGAATGGAGGCGCAGCCGAGATTGCGCAGGGGCTCCTCAAACATCAGACCTGCGGGGGCGAGATGATAGTTGAACGTCACCTGCACGGCGTCGCCCGGACGGAAGCCCACGGAATAGAAGGCTTCGGTATAGCCCCAGTAATCGTCGTTGCGGTCTTCGGGGTCGAAGATGGGGCCGGGGGAAAGAAACACTCTGCGCAGTTCGCCGATATCCTTGGTGAGCAGACCGCCGAGGCGGGGCCCCATGGTCTGCAGGAAGATGAGTTCCTTCTTTTTAAGGATAGGAATATGCTTGAGGTCGGAGAGCGTCTTGAACTTCTCGACGTTGAACTGCGCGCGGTCGAAACGCTTTTTCACGTCTTCCGAATAGCGGTAGGCGTAGGAAAGCAGGTCCTTGAGCTGGATAAGGTTGTACTGGCGGCGTTCGCTCTCGTCGAGCACTTCGCGGCGGCTGTAAATACCTTCCGTACGGTCTTTGCGGGTCATGGCAGGACTCCGTGATAGAAATATGGCTTTCTGGAGCTGAAAGAACGCTTTTATAGACGAATTGATGGAATATTGCAAGGATTTTTTTATTTTTTATTATATTTCAATATGTTATGTGTAAAAACATACACTCTTGATTTCCTCTGTCCGGCCGGGGTATCGTGAAAACGTTGGACAGAGGCCGCGCTTGGGCGTAAAAGATTGCCTCCGTTCTTCCCGACAACCCGTTTGCCCGGAGGCTCCGGACGAACGAGACACCTTTCCTGCGCCCGCGACAGCGTCGGGGCTCTTTCGCGCAAAAGACGCGTACATGGCGCAGACTTCCGGCCTCTTCCCGACAGTCGGAGCCGGCCGTCCAGATAAAACGTTACGAGGTGCCCGCCCATGATGCCCAAAGTCGTTCTGCTGGGACGCCCCAATGTGGGCAAGTCCACCCTGTTCAACCGTCTCATCCGCAGCAACCGCGCCATCACGCACGACAGGCCTGGCGTCACGCGCGACCGCATGGAAGGCGTGGTGCGCTCCCGCTACGGACGTGACTTCGCCATCGTCGATACCGGCGGCATCACGCTCGACCATCATCAGGCCGTGGCCGAAGGCCCGGCGGGCATCCGGGGCTTCGAGGCCGACATTCTTCGTCAGGCGGAAGCGGCCCTGAAGGAAGCCGACGTCATCTGCATGGTGGTGGACGGCAGAGACGGACTCATGCCCTTCGACGAGCATCTCGCCGCCTATCTCCGCCGCTGCGACAAACCCATCCTGCTGGTGGTGAACAAGGTGGACGGCGCGGAGAAGGAAGAACTCATGCTTGCGGAATTCCACGGTCTCGGTTTTCCGCTCATCGCCTGCTCCGCGGAACACGGACACAACCTGCGCGCTCTTGAGGAGGAGATCCGCGACCTTCTGCCGGAGGACGAGGACTTTGAGGACGAGGAGCAGGAAAAGGAAAAGGAAGACCTGGAGGAAGACCGCGACAAGCCCGGCATCCGCCGCCGCAGAGTGACGGACCATCTGCGTCTCTGCCTGCTCGGACGCCCCAACGCGGGCAAATCCTCCATGACCAACGCCTTCATCGGCGAAGACCGCATGATAGTCAGCGACCAGGCCGGAACCACGCGCGACAGCGTGGACGTCACCGTGGAGAAGAACGGCAGAACCTACACCTTCGTGGACACCGCAGGCGTGCGCCGTCGCTCCCGCATCACCGACACGGTAGAGCGCTTTTCCGTAAATTCCTCGCTGAAGAGCACCACCAAGGCGGACGTGACCTTCCTGCTGCTGGACGCCACCGAGGGACTCACCACGCAGGACAAGCGCCTCATCGAACTGCTGGACGAACGCAAGACGCCCTTCCTCATCATCGTGAACAAGATGGACCTTATTCCCGAAAAGGCGCGCACCGAACTTCTGAAGAATCTGCAGGAGGAGCTCAGCTTCTGCTACCATGTGCCGCTGGTGCCCGCTTCCGCACGCACGGGTGAAGGACTGAACAAGCTCATTCCGCTGGCCGAGCGCATCTATGCCGAATGCGGTACCCGCGTGTCCACCGGTCTGCTCAACCGCGCCATGGAAGAGACGCTCACCCGCCATCAGGCTCCGGTGGTGCGCCGCGTCCGGCCCAAGTTCTTCTACCTCACGCAGGCCGAAAGCGAGCCGCCCACCTTCGTCTGCTTCGTCAACGACGCCGACCGTGTGGCCGAGTCCTACGCCCGCTATCTGGAACGCTCCCTGCGCCGCATCTTCGGCATACGGCACGCTCCCATGCGCCTGCACCTGCGCTCCGCCCATGCCAAGCGGGAAAAGAAATAACTCTCACCGGAAAAACGTCGCAGAAGCGACGTTTTTCCGCATTTTCCCCAGCTCCTTCCCTTGAAAAGCACGACATGTTCAGGAGTTCCCATGTATCTGAAGGATGCCGCAGAACGCCCGGAAACTTTGGTTAACCACCTGCTTTCACTCTGGGAATCGTCTGTACGGGCTACCCATCACTTTCTGTCGGAAAAGGACATTGTCCATCTTCGTCCCGTGGTGGCCGAGGCTCTGCGCCACATTCCCGTTCTGATGCTCGCCATGAAGGAAGAAACACCCGTCGCCTTTCTCGGCATGGACGGCGAAAACGTGGAAATGCTCTTTGTTGACGCAAGGTTCCGCGGCTGCGGGGCCGGGGGAAAACTCTTTCGCGAGGCTATGAGAAGAGGGGCGAAACACGTCGATGTCAACGAACAGAATCCTCAGGCATTGAGTTTTTATCTTCACATGGGCTTTGTCATATCCGGCCGCGACGACGTGGACGGCCTCGGTCTGCCCTTTCCTCTGTTGCATCTGAGCATCACGGAAAAGACTTTTTCCGCCTGATGAGCCGGAATGAGAATGTATGTCCCGCCATTTTCACGGGCTTGTTGAAAAATAAACTTGCACCTTTCCCATATTCCTTTCACAAAACTCATGGATTTTTTCCATCGCCCCTGCTATACAGAAGAAAAAAGGAGGTTCCATGAGTACACTTGTCGTCGTTGCCTATCCCAATGAGTTTCAGGCTGAAGAAGTGCGTCTGCGCCTTCTTAAGATGCAGAAGGAATACCTCGTCGATCTGGAAGATGCCGTCATTGCCATCCGCAAGGAAAACGGCAAGGTAAAACTGCTCCAGCTCTACAACCTTACCGGTGCCGGCGCCATTTCCGGCGGTTTCTGGGGCATGCTCATCGGCCTGCTTTTCCTGAATCCCCTGCTCGGTGCTGCGGTAGGCGCCGGCGCGGGCGCCGTTTCCGGAGCTCTGGCCGATGTGGGTATCGACGACCAGTTCATGAAGAACCTGGGGCAGAACCTGAAGCCCGGCGGCTCCATGCTTTTCATCCTGTTCCGCAGCATCACCATGGACAAGGCTCTGCAGGAGCTGGCAGGCACGGGCGGTACCATCATCCAGACCTCGCTCTCCCATGAGGATGAAGACCGTCTGCGCAAGGCCATGGACCAGGACGCCTCCAACCATGAGTGCGATCCGGCTGAGGAAACCATCTCCAGAAATTCCAGCAAAGGCTCCAATCTGAAGTGTGCCGACGCTCCCGAGGAAGAGCATGCCGACGAATGCGACCCCGCGGAGCAGACCATTTCCAGAAACTCCAGTCAGGGGTCCAACCTGCGCTGCTGAGCCGGTATCCTTTTCGATGCCCATGGGCCGGGAACATCTCCCGGCCTTTTTTCATACCTTTTCCGTACCGGAAAAGCTCCGGAAATACGGCCACCTTTCGCGGTTGACAGCCACAGGGCACATAGATATTCTGTCCTATCTTTTTCCGAATTTAATCCAACCCCGGAGGAAAATATGGCCACTGTGCTTGGCAAGGCATTGACATTCGACGATGTCCTTCTGGTTCCCGAATA
>CASFUJ010000075.1 GCA_949297645.1 uncultured Desulfovibrionaceae bacterium | reverse complement strand
AGGACAGGTAAAAAAACGCGAGGCGGGGGAATGTCCCCGCGCCTCGCAAAGCAGGGCCGGGATACCCCGGCCGGAATATCAGTGCTGGAAGGAACGCTGGCCGGTATAGACCATGGCCACCTGCGGCGCATGTTCGTTGCAGGCCTGCACCACTTCCCAGTCGCGGATGGAGCCGCCGGGATGGGCGATGGCGGTCACGCCCTGAGCCATGACCACGTCCACGCCGTCGCGGAAGGGGAAGAAGCCGTCGGACACCACCACGGAGCCGATGAGCCCGCCCTTGTTCTCTCTGGTCTCGCGGTTGATCTCTTCCAGTGTGGCCGCGGCTTCGGCGTCGGCAAGGGCCTTCTGCTGAAGCTCGTAGAGAGAAAGCCCGGTACGCTTGAAGGAAAGCACGTCGGCATACTTGGTGTAGGCCTTGTGAATGGCGAGTTCCGCACAGCCCACGCGGTCCTGTTCGCCGGTGCCGATGGCCACGGTGGCCCCGTCGCGCGCGAAGATGACGGAGTTGGAGGTCACGCCGGATTCCACGGCCCAGGCGAAGAGCAGGTCTTCGGCTTCCTTTTCCGTGGGCTTGCGGGCGGTGAACACGGTGCCGTCCTTCTTCGTGCCCGTGGCGGGAATGAAGTCTTCTTCGCTCGATATGCGGTTCACGAAGGACTTCTGCATGATGATGCCGCCGTCGGTCAGGCTCTTGAAGTCGAGCATGGGAATACCTTTGAGCTCGTCCAGATGCGCAAGGCCGGGCAGTTCGAAAATACGCAGGTTCTTGCGGCCCTTGAGTACTTCGACCACGCCTTCCTCAAAGGAGGGAGCGGCCACCACTTCAAAATACTGGGAGGCGATGAGCTCGGCGCACTTCATGTCCAGAGGACGGTTCACCACCACCGCGCCGCCGAAAGCCGCGATGCGGTCGCACCAGAAGGCGTTGTTCAGCGCGTCGAAGAGCGTGTCGGCCCAGGCGGCGCCGCAGGGATTGTTGTGCTTCAGGATGGCGGCGGCGGGCTTCTTCGTGAGGTACTGAAGGATATTGCAGGCGTTGTCCACGTCGGTGAGGTTGGTCTTGCCCGGATGCTTGCCGGACTGCACCATCTGCTCTTCCGTCAGCGCGGAAACGATACCCTGCTTCGGAGAGCGCCACTTGAGGTGCGCCACCTTGTTCTCGCCTTCCACGAATTCATACAGGGCGGCGGGCTGGTCGGGATTTTCGCCGTAGCGCAGGCCGCGCACTTCCCCGCCCATCTCCCAGGTGCGCTTATGGTAGGTGAGCACGCTGTCGCCCAGCGTGATGGTCATGGTATCGGGGAAACCGTCCGCAACAATGGTGCGGTACATATCTTTCAGTTCGCTCATGTCAACTCCACATCGCGAAAGAATGGTGGAAGGCCCTCCAGCGGCACGGCCGCGCGGCGGCGAAAAGGACGGGATGTTCCGCCTTCCGGGAAAAGATGTCTTATATCATAAAAATCCCATACGGGCAAATTGGCGTTTCCCGCCTCTCCGGCATCGAGACTGAGAAAAATTCATTTGCCCGCGCCCCGCTTGCAGGGTATAAGCGGGACAGCTCAACTGCGAGGACGACAATGGAAAAAATGCTGCTGAAAATGGCCCGCCAGCTCAACGCCATGGACGAGGCTTCCCTCATGGCGCTGTGGAACCGATACATGGAACGCGTACAGGACTTCGACGCCTCGCAGGAATGGGAAGAAGCCGCCATCGTGCTTTCCCTGCTTCAGGCCGTACGCGGCAAAAATATGCTCTTCAATGTACAATGGGCGGAGAGGGAACGGGCCCGCAACACCCCCGACGCTCCCCGCCGTGAGGACATGCGCCCCTGGCGGCGCAGACCGGTGGAAAGCGACAGGGAAAAGGAACGCAGACAGACTGTCCTGCCGAAAGCCAAGGTGCACCGGTTCCGTCCCCTGTCCTGACGCGTCCTGCCCGATACGCCTCTCCGCACCGCGGGTGAAACCATGCTTCCGCACGGACTTGCCGTGCTCCGGGCCTGAGGAGTGCCATGCCGCGCTCCCCGAAAGCGGAACGCTTCAGATTTTCTGACAGTGCGGGCACCATACCGTGGTGCGTCCCGCCACGGAAGCGGAGGCGAGTTTCTTCCCGCAGACAAGGCAGCGCTCCCCGCTTCTGCCGTACACGAAGAAGCTGTTCTGAAACGCGCCCACGTCCCCCCGGGCCGTGCGGTAGTCGCGGATGGAACTGCCGCATTCGCGGATGGAAGCAAGAAGCACCTCCACCAGAGCGCGGTGCAGGCGCATGCGTCTTTTTGCGGAAAGCGCCGCCGCCGGAGCATCCGGCCGTATGCCCGCGCCAAAAAGGCTCTCGTCGGCATAGATGTTGCCCACGCCCGCCGCCACGGACTGGTCGAGAAGAAGCGCCTTCACGGCCCTGCGTGAAGAAAGTCGCGCGGCAAATTCCTCATCCGTCATTTCCAGAGGCTCCGGCCCCAGCTTCCGCCAGAATTCCCAGACATTCAGCTCTTCGGCGCACAAGGCCCGCGCCTGCCCGAATTTGCGGGCGTCGTCAAAGAACATGCGCCTGCCGTCTTCCAGCGTGAACATGAGCCGCGTGTGCTTTTCCGGCTCCGTTCCTGCCGGATACACAAAAAGCCGCCCGGTCATGCGCAGATGAAAGGCCAGCGCCGTCACTTCCCCGGGCGTCTCTCCGCAAAGGGAGGGTCGCCCGGCCCGCACGCCGTCCGCCGCATAGTGGAGCGGCCAGAGCGACGCCGCCTCCGGCGCGGGAATCTCCTTCTCCTCCGGCGGCGGAAAAGTCCCTGCCTCTTCGCGCGCAAGGTGGAGAAGCAGAAGCTTGCCTCTCCGGCTCGTGCCCCGTATGACGGGTCGAAGCGCCGCCATGTCCTGCGGGGCCGTCAGGCCCTGCCACGATCCCGCGTTCAAAACGTCCACGGCAACGATGCGCCGCCCGCATACCTGCGGGGCCAGCGTGCGCGCCACGGTTTCCACTTCCGGCAGTTCCGGCATGTTCTTCTCCCTGATGATATGTTGTCCGCAGCGCCTGCAGGGCCCCTTCCGACGACCTGAAAAAGCCGGACACGGAACCGGCCGCACTCCGCATGCAACGCACGCCCCTTCCGGACGGCAGGGGACTCCGCCGCCTTCTTCGGGCAGAACCCGCGCCTGCCTTGTGAAGCGTTCCGGCAGCGCCCGCACCGCTCCAAAGCCTTCCGCGGCCCCCCGTCGCTCCCGACCATATCCGGCCCATCTCCGCATGGACAAGACGTTCCCGCAAAACAAGAGGCTGCGGGCGCAACCTCCGCTCCTTCTCCGCACTCCGCATGCAACGCACGCCCCTTCCCCCACGGACGGAGCGCTCTCCCCTCCACGCGGGGGGCGTCCTGTTTTCATCCGCCCCTTTCCCGCACGGACGGCCCCCCTGCCCCTTCGTCCGGCAAGGCGCTCCGACTCGGAAAAATCGGTATTTTCGACAAAGCGCTCCGGCTCGGAAAGGCTCTTTCCGGCACGATGGCCGCGTCGGGACAGAACGCCTTTACGGACAGAAAAATGCGGGGAAGAAAGTTGCTCCCTTCCCCGCATGATTCACGTCACGCTCAGCGTCCCGCCGTCGGGACGGCGCGCGTTATCCGGCAATCTTCGCCTTCAGGACGGCGAAGGCCTCGTCAATGCCTTCGGCGTTGTTGCCGCCGGCCTGCGCCTGGTCGGGACGACCGCCGCCGGAGCCGCCGATGGCGGCCGCCACATCCTTGATGAGCGCGGGCGCGGTGAAGCGGTCGTGCAAATCCTTGGAGACGTAGAGTATCATCTGCACCTTGCCGTTATCTTCCGCCACAAGGCAGGCCACGCCGGAAGGCATCTTGGAGCGCACGTCGTCCATCATTTCGCGAAGGGCCTTCACGTTCATGGCGCCGACCCTGGCGGCCAGCACCTTCACGCCCGCCACCTCTTCCGCAGCGGACATGACGTCGCCGCGGCTCGCGGCCTGGGCCCTGTCCAGTTCCTTGCGAAGAGCCTTGATTTCCTTCTGCATGGCGTCCACGCGGGAGGCAAGGTCGGAAGAGCGCACCTTGAGCATGGCGGAAAGGCCGCCGAGTTCGGCACGGCGCTCCGCCATGATGTTGTAGGCGTTCCAGCCCGTGGCGGCTTCGATGCGGCGCACGCCCGCGGCCACGCCGCCTTCGGAAAGGATGACGAAAGAGCCCGCCTGACCGGTACGGGAAAGGTGGGTGCCGCCGCAAAGTTCCATGGAGCAGGGTTCGACGCCTTCCGCGCCCATGCTGACCACGCGCACCCTGTCGCCGTATTTTTCATTGAAGAGCGCCATGGCTCCGCACTTCACGGCCTCGTCGTGTTCCATCTCGCGGGTGGTCACGGGGTAGTCGGCCATGATCATGGCGTTCACCTCGCGCTCCACGGCGGCGATTTCCTCTTCGGTCATGGCCGCAATGTGGGTGAAGTCGAAACGCAGATGGTCGGGGCCCACGGAGGAACCGGCCTGATGCACATGACTTCCCAGCACTCTGCGCAGAGCGGCCTGAAGAAGATGCGTGCAGGAATGGTTGCGGGCCGCGGCCATGCGCTCGCCTTCCGTCACTTCCATGGACACTTCCTGCTCGGCGCGGATGATGCCCTCGGTGACTTCCATCTGCTGCACGGTAAGGGTGGGCATGGGCTTCAGGGTATCGGTCACGCGGGCCCTGCCCTCTTCGGTGGCAAGGACGCCGGTGTCGCCGCTCTGACCGCCGGACGCGCCGTAGAAAGGCGTCTGCAGCGTGACGACGTAACCCTTTGCTCCGGCTTCGAGGCTCTCCACGGTAAGGGCGTCCTCATCGAGAAGCGCCACGATGCGGCTGTCGGCCCTGAGCGTGTCGTAGCCCACGAATTCCGACTGCACGCCTTCTTCCAGCAGACCGCGGAAGCGGGCCGCGAGGTCCTTTTCACCGGAGCCCTTCCACGCCGCGCGTGCGCGGGCACGCTGCTCCTGCATCTTTTCGGCAAAGCCTTCCTCGTCCACGGTGAAGCCGCGCTTGTAGGCCACGTCGGAAACGATGTCCAGCGGGAAGCCGTAGGTGTCGTTCAGACGGAAGGCCACTTCGCCGGGAATGACGGTCTTTCCTTCGGCAGCCAGAGAAGCAAGCTCGCTGTCGAGAAGAGCAAGGCCCTTGTCCAGCGTCACGCGGAAACGGTTCTCTTCCTCGAACACCACGCGGGACAGGAATTCGGCATGCTCGCGAAGTTCGGGATAATCGTCGCCCATGACGTCCACCACCTTGCCCACGGTCTTGTAGAGGAAGGCTTCATGCAGTCCCATGAGCGTGCCGAAACGCAGAGCGCGACGGATGAGGCGGCGCAGAACGTAGCCGCGGCCTTCGTTGGAGGGCAGGATACCGTCGGCAATCATGAAGGCGGCGGCGCGGCTGTGGTCGGCGATGACGCGAAGGGCGGTGTCCACGTCGTTGGTATCGGGCGCGGAAAAGCTGTAGGTCACGCCCGCGATGGAGGCCGCGTACTGGATGATGTCCTGGAAGAGGTCGCAGTCGAAGTTGGAGCGCTTGCCCTGACACACGGCCGCGATGCGCTCAAGGCCCATGCCGGTGTCGATGTTGGGATGCTCGAGCGGCACGCGCACGCCGGGTTCCTTCTGGTCGAACTGCGTGAACACGAGGTTCCAGATTTCAAGGAAGCGGTCGCAGTCGCATTTGCCTATGCCGCAGTCGGGGCCGCAGGCCATGTCCTCGCCCTGGTCGATGTAGATTTCCGAGCAGGGACCGCAGGGGCCGGTGTCGCCCATGGTCCAGAAGTTGTCCTTCTCGCCCATGCGGGTGATGTGATCCGCGCTCATGCCCGCAATTTCCTGCCACAGCCTGTAGGCCTCGTCGTCGTTCTCGTACACGGTGACGTAGAGCTTTTCCTTGGGCAGGTGCAGCTCTTCGGTGACGAACTTCCACGCAAAGGTGATGGCCTCGCGCTTGAAATAGTAGGCGAAGGAGAAGTTGCCCAGCATTTCGAAGAAGGTGTGATGGCGGGCGGTACGGCCCACGTTCTCAAGGTCGTTGTGCTTGCCGGACACGCGCAGGCACTTCTGCGAGGTGGCGGCGCAGCGGTAGGCGCGGCGTTCCTGACCGAGATAGAGCTTCTTGAACTGCACCATGCCTGCGTTGGTGAAGAGC
Source organism: uncultured Desulfovibrionaceae bacterium (assembly GCA_949297645.1). Classification (GTDB taxonomy): domain Bacteria; phylum Desulfobacterota; class Desulfovibrionia; order Desulfovibrionales; family Desulfovibrionaceae; genus Mailhella. The sequence goes on along the minus strand of CASFUJ010000075.1, from coordinate 2,080 downwards.
AGCGTGGGGTCGTCCTTCGGCACCAGAGAAGAGGAAGGCACCACGGCATGGCCGTTCTTTTCAAAGAATTCCAAAAACTTTCGACGTATTTCCTTGGCAGTGAGCATGTATTCTCCCGATGAGCCGCCCTGTCGGCGTCCCTATGAACAGGGGCAGGAGGTCGCCTGCCCCGTCGATTCTTTCCGTGTTGTGCGTCCCGCGTCTGAACGCGGAACGTTTTCCCCTCCTCCGGGGAAAGGCAAAGCCGCCCGAAGGCGGCCCTGCGGCAAAAAACGGCAGATAGTCTAGTAGGCCTCGTCGTAACTGTCTTCGTCGCCGGGAATGTCCGTCGCGGGAGCGGCGGCCATGTCCGCGCCGAAGCCCAGATGCTCCTTGACCTTGGCCTCGATTTCATCGCGCAGGGCGATGTTCTCATTGAGAAGGTCGCGCACTCTCTCACGGCCCTGACCGAGCTTCTCGTCGCCGTAGGCGAACCACGCGCCGCTCTTGTCCACGATACCGGCCTCCACGGCCATGTCGAGGATTTCGCCCGCGCGGGAAATGCCCGTCCCCCAGATGATGTCGAACTTGGCTTCACGGAAGGGCGGGGCCATCTTGTTCTTGACCACCTTCACGCGGGTGAGGGAGCCGTAGGCTTCTTCCCTGTCCTTCAGGGTCTGCACGCGGCGGATGTCCATGCGCACGGAGCTGTAGAACTTGAGGGCGTTGCCGCCGGTGGTGGTTTCAGGGCTGCCGTAGCCCATCTGCCCGATTTTCATGCGAATCTGGTTGATGAACACCACGCAGGTGCGGGACTTGTGGATGGTGCCGGTGAGCTTTCTCATGGCGTGGGACATGAGGCGGGCCTGACTGCCCACCTGGGTCTCGCCCATGGCGCCGTCGAGTTCGGCCTGGGGAATGAGAGCGGCCACGGAGTCGATGACCACGATGTCCACCGCGCCGGAGCGCACCAGCATGTCGGCGATGTCGAGGGCCTGTTCGCCGTGGTCGGGCTGGGAAATGAGCAGCTCGTCGGTCTTCACGCCGAGTCTTGCCGCGTACGTCACGTCAAGGGCGTGTTCCGCGTCGATGAAGGCGGCGACGCCCCCCTGTTTCTGACATTCGGCAATGATGTGCAGCGTAAGCGTCGTCTTGCCCGAGGATTCGGGACCGTAGATTTCCGTCACGCGACCGCGCGGCACGCCGCCTATGCCCAGAGCGAGGTCAAGGCCGATGGAACCGGTGGGAATGACCGGCACATGCACATGCGCCCCGTCGGACAGCTTCATGACCGCGCCCTGACCGTACTTGCGTTCAATGGTGCTGAGGGCGGTCTTGAGCGCTTCCCGACGGGCATCTTCCGCGGAAACAAGAGGCTTTTTCGCCATGGATGACTTCTCCTGCATGAGAGCAATATGTTTCAGACGAACGTCCCCCCGGGCGCGGCGACACGCTCCCGGCCGGGCGTTCAGATTCTGCGCGATAAGCGGCCCGTTCTCTGAAGAAAAAGGCCTCAGGGGCAAAACATTAGCAAAAGGCCGCCCGGGGGGCAAGAGAAACACTTGCCAGCGCGCCCCATACCATCTATCTAAAGAGCCATGAAAAATTACGACGGCATAGCACTCTTTTCCGGGGGACTGGACAGCATCCTCGCCGCCCGGCTGCTTATGGAACAGGGCAGGACCATCAAATGCCTGCACTTCTACTCGCCCTTCTTCGGCCATCCCGGCAGGGTGGAACACTGGAGCGGGGCCTACGGGCTCGACATCACGGCCATCGACGCGAGCGAGGCCTTTGTGGACATGCTGAAAAAAGGCCCGGCCCACGGCTTCGGCAGCGCCATGAACCCCTGTGTGGACTGCAAGATTCTCATGATGCGCCTTGCCCGGGAGCAGATGGCGGAATACGGGGCGAAATTCCTCGTCTCCGGCGAAGTGCTGGGCCAGCGTCCCATGTCGCAGAGGCGCGACACGCTCAACGTCATCCGGCGCGATGCAAACGTGCGCGAGATTCTCCTCCGTCCCCTTTCGGCGAAGCTTCTCGACCCCACGTCCGTGGAGGAATCCGGCCTCATCGACCGCTCGCGCCTTCTTGCGCTGAA
>CASFUJ010000074.1 GCA_949297645.1 uncultured Desulfovibrionaceae bacterium | reverse complement strand
CTGTTCGTGAGAAAGATAAAAAAGTTCCTTCATGGCATCCTCCCTATGCCGACAATAAGAACTTTTTATCCTTTTGGCAATTAATGAGTCCTGAGACTAGTAGATAAGCGACAGCAGGGGAATACCCGCAATAGAGTACATGAGGACGCACATGACGAAGATGATGAGTCCATAGCGGACCACGTCTTTCTGGCTTATCCAGTCCTTGTTGCCGTAGAGCACGGCCGCATAGGGAGAGGCCGCGGGGGTGAGAATGGCGATGTGCAGCGCGAAGATGAGCAGCGTGGCCGTGGCCTCGAAGTTTCCTCCCGCCTGTTCGCTGAAGATTTTGACCACGGGCATGAACAGCACGCCCATGACGCCGTTGTTGGCGAACTGCGTGATGGAGCAGCAGAACACCACGAGAATGACGGCGAAGACGAAGTAGGAGTGGCCGCCGAGCAGCGGGTTCAGGTTCTGCGACAGAAAGTCCGTGATGCCGGTGCTGTCCTGCGTCATGGCCGTGGATACGGCCATGGCCATGGCCACCAGAAAATAGACGTCCCAGATGATGTACTTTCCCGCCATATCCCTGAAATCGAGAACGGGCTTGTGGTTTACGCGGCAGATGCTCAGACCGATGACGAAGAGCATGACCACGCCGAGAGGTCCTATTTTGGACAGCAGGCCGATGCCGGGAAGGCTTTTGGGCAGAATGCTCGGCAGAAGCACCAGTATGAGATAGCCGAAGAGGGCCTCCATCATGATTTTCTGGGTGGCGTTCATGGGGGGCAGCTTATCCTTCAGGAAGCGCTCGATGGAGATGTCTTTTATTCTGGACATGTCCGGTCGGAACACGAACTTGATGAGCAGCGCATAGAGCACGATGCCGAGAGAGCAGATGAGGAAGCCGAAGAGCATGTACTGCAGGTAGTCGAGTTCGGCGTTCGCCACCTTTTCATAGGCGCCTATGATCATGAGCGCGGAGCCGGTGAAGGGCTTGGCCGCCTGCCCGGAAATGGCGCCGAACATGGTGCCGACAACCATGATGGCGGTGTAGCTGTCGCCTTTTTTGTAGCCCACGTCTTCCAGAACGCTGTAGAGAATGGCCCACATGAACAGCAGCGCGGGGAGGATGTTGGCCGAAAGGGCCGCCAGCACATAGGTCGCGTAGATGAAGATGAAGCTGAACATCACCGGTTTGCCGTTGATGATTCTGCGGGTCAGAAACCAGCGGCTTATGTAGCGGGTGACGCCCACATGCTGGATGGCTCCGAAAAGAACCATGGCGAAGAGGATGAGGGTGGGGATGTTGTCGCCGAAGGAGAGCTGCAGCACCTTGGGCAGAGGCGCGTAGCCGGAGACGATGAGCGCCACGATACCGAGCAGACTCGGCCAGAGAATGCTGACGAAGGACCAGAGGAAAATCATGCCCAGGAAGATGCCGAGCACCTTCATGCCCATGGGAGTGATGGGGTCGAGAGGTGGAAGGTAGCCGAAGCCGAAGGTGATGAGTATGCCGATGGCTGAGGCAAGGTATTGTACTAGGTCCTTTCTCGACTGACCCGTCGTCGGGGTTTGCGTATCGCTGTTTGCCATGTGATGCTCCTTGGAGTACGGCCGTAGCCTGGCCGTTTATCCGTTTTTTTCCATGGGCCATCGCGCCCGAGGGGCGTGAAGTGGTGCCTTCCTTTGCAGTGATTTGTACTTTACCCCGCAGAACTTTTTTCACAAGGCATTGAAATAACAATTAATATTAATATAAATTAAGATAAACTTAACTTCTGCTCTTTTCGTTGAGTTTTTTTTTGTGTGACGCCGTCTCCCGAGAGAAATTTTTTCTTCGATACGCGGCCGGAAGCGGGCTTCACGGGAAGATCAGCGCAACTTCGGAAGGCGAACGGCGGCAGGCAGGACAGAGCTGCGTCAGGGGCGGGAGCTTTTCGGCACAAGGTGGGGCGGCGCGCCGTTGTGTTTTTTCAGATGGTCGCGGAGAGGCATATTGCGGGGGAAAAGGCGCTGCTGCAGGAGCCGCTACGCGCTTTTGCCGCGTGCGAGCGGCGGCGACTGGCCTGAAACGACAAGCGTATCAAGACTTGTTTTGCGCGCCTTTCCGGGCGCGACAGGCAACGGGTCGTCGATACTGCCGGTCCATTTTTTTGCGGGCGGTCTTCCGGCGCGGGGCAGGATGGCATGTATCCTGCACAGGCCATGCCGGGCGGAAGCGGCGAAGGGAGGAGCGGGCCGTGCACGCGATTTGCGGCGCGCCTCTTCCCTGCTGCCTGCGCTTCAGAACGTATCCGTCAGGCGTAGAGACGTGCGAAGGGTACGCGGCAGTTCAGACACAACAACACCGCATTTCAGGAGAATGAGCAGTTCGGCGGATGTAGCGTCAGGGCGGACGGGCGTCGTTTCAGAGGCGGGTTTTACCGGATGCGTTTTCCGCCGAACGTTTCAGCATATGTTCGGCAAAGGCGCGTGCGCCTTGCGCGGTATCGAAACGGCGCCTGCGGGAGGGCAAGGGGCGGGCCGTACGCGGAGCCGCCTTTGGGGAAAAGGAGCGGACGGGAACGGAAGCCGGAGCTGTTCAGGAGGCCGTGCGGAAGGTGGGGGAGAAGCTGCGTATGCTCTCCAGAAAATATCGGACGGGACGGGAAATGGGTGCGGCGTTGTACACGATGTGGAAACGCAGGATGGGGAAGCCTTCCCGCAGTGCTATTCTGCGGAAAAGGCCGCTGTCCAGTTCCTGCTGCACGATGAAGCTGGCGATGAAGGAAAGAGCTCTGTACCGGGGCAGGAACTGCTTGATGACGTCGGAGCTCAAATCGTCCAGCAGAATGTCCGGCCGGACACCGAAGCTCTCGAACCAGTCCATGACGGTTTTTCTGGCGCCGCCGCCGCGCTGCTGCAGCAGAAGCGGCACGCCGTCCATCTCCTGCATGGACGCGGTTCCTGAGGCGAACAGGGAGGGGTGGGCGGTGACGGGCACCATTTCCACATTGAACAGGGGGGCGGCCTGAAAGCGCGCATCCCGCGGGGGGTCTCCGATAATCAGAACGAGGTCGAGCTGGTGTGCGGCAAGTTTTTCCAGCAGCACGTCCTGTACGCCCAGCGTCATCTGCATGAAGAGTTCCGGGTGGAGGGTGCGGACGTGGGCGAGCAGGTCGGGAATGAAGTAGTTGGCGTTCAGGTGATGCGTGCCGAAGCGCAGTTCCCTGTGTTCGCCGCTGACGAGGTCGGCGAGGTAGCGCTCTATGCCGTCGAGCTGACGGAACATGGGCTCTACGAGGTCATAGAGTTTCTTTCCCTGTTCCGTGAGAAGAAGTCCGCCCTGTTTGCGGGCGAAGAGCGGCAGGCCGAGTTCCTCTTCCAGATTCCTGATGTGCATGGTCACGGCAGGCGGAGAGACGTAGAGCTTTTCGGCCGCTTTTTTCATGCTGCCGTAAAGCGCGGTCAGATAGAAGACGTGGAGCCTGGTGAGACTTACCTGCATGGCGTATCTTCTCTGCATGCCGCGGCGAGACCGCCGCCGGGCGGGAAGCGGAACGCGGAAGAGGAGGCGCATGGCCGTCCCTCTGCCCCGGGTCGCAAAAAGATGTGTCGGCGCTTTCCCGGACGCCGGAATCTTCAGCGCCCGGGAAAGTGTGGCTCAGTGCGTCCAGTCTATGACCGGTACGCTTTCTCCCAGTTTTTTTTCGATGGCCGCCTTCATGGCTTCGTAATGCGGGCATGGCATACCTATGGGGCTGCCCTTTTTGATGCAGGAAGCGAGGAACACGGCCTCGGCTCCGCGATCCGCCAGCATCTTCGCGCGGGCTACGGCACGCTTGCCGGGGCAGCCGCCGCAGCTGACAAAGCCGACGACTTCGCAGGGCGCATAGGGCTCGAAGGCGAGAGTTCCTGCCTGAGCGCTCTTGAAATCCGTGGTGCCCGGGCACATGTCTTCCGTCTGCCGGCAGCGGATGATGCCTATTTTTTTCATGGATTCCTCCTTGCCGCATGAAACGGCGCGATACGGCAACACAAACCTATGCCAGAACCACGGGCGGGGGCAAGACAAAAGGTGGGAGGAGACCGCGTGTCGTTATTTTTTTTCTGTTCTGCAGGGGCAGTCGGGGAAAGGCGCTTCCTTGCAAAATGTTTCATGAGGGGAAAGAGTTTGAAACGTGACTTTCCCGGCAACAGGCGTACAAGAAAACCGTCGAAGGTTGTCGATCCCCTGGATGACCAGAGATTTTCATACTCTTCTCCTCAATCCCCTTTCCATATCGGCCGCCCCGCTGCTCCACGGGGCGGCCGGCTTTGTATGAACCGCTTTTGCCGTGCGGAAGATACCGCATCGACCGGGGATCGTCCGACGTCTCATCCGGCCTGTCTTTGTTGAAACGCCTTCGGATGAGTGAGGAGCTGTTCCTTTTCCGGAAAAGACAGGAGCGTACCGTCCGTACATGCAGAAAGGCTCCTGCTGAAGGCATGAAAAAGCCGGGCGCTTACAGCGCCCGGCCGGAAAATGTGTTCAGAGTGCGGTACCGCCCGGTCAGGCGTTTTCCGACGTATCCTCCTGCGGCAGTCGTTCGACGAGCACCTTGTCAATCATGTTGCCGTCCATGTCCACCACTTCGAAGCGCCAGCCCTGCCAGGTCACATGGTCGCCTTCGTGGGGAATACGGCCGGTCATGAACATGAACATGCCGCTCAGGATGGTGTAATAGCCTTTTTCCTCGGATGGCAGACTCTGAAGACCGAGTCTGTCCTTCAACTCCGGCACGGGGATGCTGCCGTCCAGAAGCCAGCTTCCGTTTTCCCTCTGTATGGCCCAGGAATTTTCATGAGGCGTGCCTATCTGACCGGCCAGCACCTTGAGAATGTCCCCGGGCGTGACGATCCCCTGCAGCGTGCCGTATTCATCGACGATGAAGGCGATGTGGAGCCTCTTTTCCTGAAAGAGCTTCAGAAGTTCCAGACTGGTGAGCGCTTCCGGAACAAAGACGGGCGGCAGACTCTGCTCTTCAAGGGCGCGGGAGAATTCTTCCGCGTCCGGCATGCTTCCGGCAAACAGCAGAAGCGCCTGATTGGTGCGGATGACGCCGGTGAGTCTGTTGAGCCCGCCGCGGCATACGGGCAGCCAGGAATGTTCATGGCTTTTCAGAATGGCCATGTTGTCCTGCATGGGCTGGAGCGTATCCAGATAGCGGATGTCGGCGCGGGGCACCATGATGGAGTTCGCCGGTCTGTCGTCGAGCCGGAAGATATTGCGCAGCATGTCGCGCTGGCGGCTTTCGATGGTTCCGGCCTCGGAGCTCTCGTCGATCATGGCCTGGATTTCTTCTTCCGTCACGGGCTGGCTTTCATCGGCCTTCACACCCAGAAGACGCAGCAGCGCGCCGGTGGAGCAGGAAAGAAGCGCCACGAAGGGCCTGCTTACGGTGGCCAGCATGTTCATGGGACGCGCTACCAGACAGGCCATCTTTTCCGGAGCGATCTGTCCGAGGCGTTTGGGCACCAGTTCGCCGATGACGATGGACAGATAGGTGACGGCGATGACGACGATGACCGTTGCCATCATGCCCGTGGTGGAGGCCGGCAGGCCGAGCCCCTTCTGCATCCATTCGGAAAGCGGGGCGGCCAGGGCCGCCTCGCCGAAGATGCCGCTCAGAAGTCCGATGGACGTGATGCCTATCTGGATGGCGGAAAGGAAGCGGGTGGGGTTTTCGCCCAGACGTATGGCGGCCTGCGCCGCCTTGTCGCCGGCCGAAGCGCGGGGCATGAGGCGTGCCCTGCGTGCCGTGACGAGGGCGATTTCAGACATGGCGAAAACACCGTTCAATACAATGAGCAGTATAAGAATAAATATTTCCATGTATCTATTGTCATGAATCCTTTTTCCATGTCAATCACCTTTTCTTCAAAAGAAAGAAAAACATAACTCCTGACATGTATTTATATGCCGATAAGGATAAAAAAATACAGTCTATATTTTCATGGGTAAAAAGTATAGTATATGACTTGTTGTATGGAATATCAGTTTCTTTGATGATGAAAGAGAGCGCAGTACGGTATGAAAATACCGCCACTGGTTCACCGTATGTATGAAAGAGATGATTTTTTCTTTCTTTTTTTCTGTGCAGGAAGTCCTGCACAGAAGGAACTTTTCCGAGGGCTTCAATGATGTGTTTCTGCATGAGAAGAAAGTTTTTTCTTCGCCGCGTTCACGGTTGCCCTGTTCGTGCATAGCGGCTATGTTCGGGGCTGTTGATGAAGTCTTCGCAGGACCATCCTTTCAGGAGATGTCATGAAGCGTGTTCTTCTTTTTCTCAAGCAGTGGGCGCTGGTGGTGGCCATCGTCGTCGGCGCCGCGGGGCACGCCTTCTTCTCCCGCTTTTCCGCGCTTTCTCCGTTTCTGCTCATGCTCATGCTGCTGTTCACCTTCTGCGGCATGTCGCTGCGCACCGTGCGCCTGCACAGGCTGCATGTCATGCTTCTTGCGTTGCAGATGGGGGGAAGTCTGCTTTCCTATATGCTGCTTGTGCGCTGGAATCCCGTCATCGCCCAGACGGTGGGGCTCATCATCCTTGTGCCGACGGCGACGGCGGCGGCCACCATCACCGGCATGCTGGGGGGGAGCGTGGGGTTTCTGGCCACCTATGTCTTTATCGGTACGTTTTCCTCCATTGTAGCTGCGCCGCTGCTGGTGCCCGTGATGGCGCCGGGGCATGTGGACATGCCTTTTTTTGCCTCCATGCTTTCGGTTTTTCTCAAGGTGGGGCCCATACTTCTGCTGCCGCTTTTTCTGGCCATCGTTCTTCAGCGCTTCGCTCCCCGTGTGAACGGGAGGATTGTTCGCGCCGGCTGGTTTTCCTATTATCTCTGGGCGGCCATGATCCTCATTCTCATGGGCAGCACCTTCGACATGCTGCTTGCGCCGGGCAGGAAGAATTTCGGCATGGAGGCCGGTATCGCGACTGCGGGCGTGGTGGTGTGTTTTCTGCAGTTTCTGCTGGGCAAGACGCTCGGCTCCGTGTACCATCGCAGTATTTCCGCAGGACAGGCGCTGGCGCAGAAGAATCTGATGCTGGCCATGTGGCTGGCCTTTCAGTACTTCGAACCGCTGGTGGTGATCGGCCTTGCGGCCTATTCCATAGCGCAGAACGTGTTCAATGCCGCGCAGATATGGATGAAGGGACGCATGGACGCCCGTATTCGGGAAAGACTGCATGCCTACCATGAACAGAAACACCGTTCCGGGAGACCTTGAGGAGTCTTGCCGCAGCCGGAGTACACGGTCTGAGACCGGGAGTGTGTTGTTCAGGGAGGGGCAGGCGGGCGGAAATATCCGTTGTCGGGGCGGCGGGAAGTTGTGTGCCGCCGTGACGGAGCTGTTTTGGATGGAGGGTCGCCGTCAGGCGTTCGTAAGAGCGCCTGCCGGAACAGGGCGCAGGGAGGGATGACATGAAAGCGTGCGTATTGCAGATGGACGTGGTGAAGGGCGACAGGGCGGCCAACCGGGCAACGGTTGAGCGTCTGGTGGCGGGCGTCATGAGCGGAAACTGTCCGCCGGACGTGGTGGTGCTGCCGGAGCTGTGGTCCACCGGATACGATTTGAAAAGGGCTGAAGAGCTTGCTTCTCCCATGGGAGAGGAAGACGCCGCGTTTCTCGGCGTGCTTGCAGAGCGGTACGGCGTGGCCTTTGCCGGAGGTTCCGTGCTCTCGGAAAGGGACGGAAGAATATATAATCGCGCGCAGGCCGTGGACAGGGATGGTCGGTATGCGGTCGGGTACGACAAGATTCATCTTTTTCGGCTGATGGGAGAGGACAGGTATCTTGCCCCGGGCAGCGGGCGCTGCCTGTTCGATTTCGGAGGTATGCGCTGCGCCATGGCCGTATGTTATGACATCCGTTTCTGCGAGTTGATACGCAGACTGGCCGTGGACGGGGCGGAGATTTTGTTTGTGAGCGCACAGTGGCCGCTGCCCCGTCGTGAGCACTGGCAGACGCTTCTGCGGGCACGGGCCATTGAAAATCAGATGTACGTCGTGGCCTGTAATCGCTGTGGGAAAACGTCCCGGGAAATTTTTTTCGGTTCGTCCATGATTATCGCCCCTGACGGGGAAGTGCTCGCACAGGCGGGAGACGGTGAGGAATCACTTTGTGCGGACGTTGACGTGAAGCGTGTGCACAGCACACGCGCGGCTATTCCCGTGTTCGGCGACAGGGTTCCTTCCCTTTACTGATTATGGTGCAGCACGACCGCTGAAGAAGAAACACCATTCCGGCATGCCGGAATGGTGTTTCTTCTTCAGGTCCTCGTTCCTCCCGCAAGGCGGAAGGGA
>CASFUJ010000073.1 GCA_949297645.1 uncultured Desulfovibrionaceae bacterium | reverse complement strand
GTACGGTACATGGCTCCCGTATCAAGATAGGCTATGCCCAGTTCCGCAGCCAGACGACGCGCCAGCGTGCTCTTGCCCACACCCGCCGGGCCGTCCATGGTGATGACGCCGATATCAGTCATGCTTACGCTCCCAGAATCTCGCGCACGAAGCACAGAAAAAGTTCGTTCTCCTCATCGGTTCCCACGCTCACGCGAAGCCACTGCGGCAAATGATAGCCGCCGAGAGCCCGGATGATGATGCCGCGCCTCAGAAGCTCGCCGTGCAGCGTTTTCGCGTCCACGCCGCCTTCCGGCAGACGGAACATGATGAAATTCGACATGCTGGGCGGAACTTCGCAGCCCATGGCGCGCAACTCTTCCGTCAGACGGGCGCGGCCGCGTCTGACCAGCTCCACGGTGCGCTCGCGGAACTCCGTGTCCGCAAGTGCGGCAACCGCCGCCTCTTCCGCCAGAATATTGAGCGAGAACGGCAGACGCACGCGCCACATGTAATCGGCGATGGCAGGAGGCAGAATGGCATACCCTATGCGCAGACCCGCAAGGGCATAGACCTTGGAAAACGTGCGCATGAGCGCCACGTTGGGCAGACGCTCCAGCCGGGGAAGCAGGGAATACTCGGGCCCGGCGAATTCAATGTAGGCTTCATCCACCACAAGCAGGCAGGCTGGCGGCAGCGCGCGGGCCAGCGCTTCCAGCTCGTCCGGAGACGCCGCGCGACCGGAAGGATTGTCGGGAGAAGTGACGATGACAAGGGTGGTGTTTTCATCCACCAGATGCAGAAGCGCGTCGAAGTCAAAGGAAAAATCGGCTTTCAGGGGAGCCTGCCGCAATTCCACGCCCGCCATGCGGGCCTGGGTGGGATACAGACCGAAACAGGGACGGAAGGCCACGGCGTTGTGCACGCCCGGCACGGCGCGCACACGGAAAAGCAGATCGATGATTTCGTCGGAGCCGTTGCCCACGAAAATGCGCCCGGCATCCACACCGTAAAGCGCGGCAAGAGCCTTCACCAGACGGGGATTGCCGGACTGCGGATAGCGGAAGGCCTCCCCCGCACTTCTTTCCAGAGCCTGACGCACCGCAGGGGAAACGCCCAGCGGATTTTCATTGCTGGCCATTTTGATGACGCGGGGCAATCCGTACTTTTCGGCAATCTCGGCAATACTGAGACCGGGTTCATAGGATTCGAATGCCGCCACCTCAGGGCGGACATCATTGAACGAGGTGAAGGGAAGACTCATGGGGACACACCTGCAAAAAAAAGCAAACAACAAAAAGGGCTTTCCCCTTCGGACGATGCCGCAAAAGGAAAGCCCTGTTCCTAGCCTGTGGAAACATTAATCCTTATACATCGCGCCGCCGGTATAATTGTCGGAAGGACGAATGGTAAGGACGGGGAGATGGGAGTTCTTGACGACACGTTCAGCCACGGAACCGAAAAGAATACGGTCAATGCCCTTACGGCCGTGAGTACCCATGACGATAAGGTCGGCTTCTTCCTTCGCCGCGATTTCGAGGATTTCCTCAGCCGCATAACCGACGACGACTTCAGCCTTGGTCTCCACGCCTTCGAAGTTTTCAGCCACAAACTGAGCCATGGCCTTTTCCGCACCGGAGACGATTTCACCCACAAAGCTGTCAATAGTATTCGGCGGGACATGGAAACCCGTATACTGCGTCAGCGTAGGGGCCGCATATACGGCCACAATACTGGCGTTCATAGCCTTGGCCAGCATGCAGGCATATTCTGCAACAGTCTTGCTGTGCTCGGAAAGGTCCAGCGCGCATATAATCTTCTGCAGCTTGGGCATATTGCCTCCTCTGTTTCTTTGTCCGGGGCAGGATGCCTCCTAAACATGGCTCCATAATACGTTCTTTCCATGAAACATGCAAGTATTCCCGTTCGAAAAAGCGTATGCGCCGCAGGTTCACAGCCGGGAAGCCTCCGTCCGCATTTCTTCCACAATCTGCGCGGCCGCTTCCACATCGCCTTCCTCCCAGGCTGCACGGAAACAACGGGCCATATCGGCCAGCGTATGCATGCCGTACCTGTCCGCAATAAAGGAAAGTTCACGCGCACCGCCCCGTATGGCCTGTACATCTCCCTGTATAAGAGCCTGAGAAATACGGTTCAGACCTTCGACAATTCTTTCGGAAGGAGTCTCCATCTCTTCGGAGCCATCCTCCCCCACGGAAACCTCCGCCGCCGTCTCCTCTTCCTGCACGGACTGCGGCAACGGCTCTTCCGCATCCGCGGCGGGAATCTGTTCTCGGATGAGAGCCTCTTCAAGCTCTATGAGCTCGCCATCCTCCGCGGGCTCCTTTTCGGAAGTCACCATGTCGGCGGGCGTAAGTTCCTGTACACCGCTCTCTTCCACCAGCACATGCTCGGAAAGCAGCTCCACAACCTCGCCTTCCGAAGACGCTTCGGAGGTCTCCGACGAAGAAACGGACGTCTCATCCGCGACCTTCCGCGCCGTCCTTTCAACCGGCGTCTCCACCTGTCGTCCGCTCTGCCGGAACAGAGAGGCAATCCAGCCGTCCTTCCTTTCCGTCGAAGCCGCTCCTTCGAGGGAAAGGGGCGTGCTTTCCGAAAGAACATGCGGTTCCTCCGGAGCACTCTCCACCGTCCGTTCCTCCCTTTCCGGGGCGACGGAGGCGTCAGGGCCCTGCGTCATGCTCCGGCGCACGGTCTTGCGCTGCATCCGGGCGTTTCCGGAGTGGGCGCCTGCCAGAACGGCCGCCAGCGTAACGCGCTGCGCGCTCAGCACCGGCCTCTCCGAGGTCGGAGAAAGCAGCCACTTGGCCATGGCCCGCAAATCCTTCCGCACCACGGGAAGAAGCAGAGCCTCATCGCACCCGGCCTTGGCCATGCGCTCCGCCTGCGTGTCGTCACGGGCCAGCAGCAGGAAGGGAACCGCGGGCAGCGCCTGCTCCCCTTCAAACATGCGTATGGCCGCAAGTCCCTGCACCATGTCGTCCTCGCCGAGCGTCCCTTCAAAGATGACCAGCGCGGCGGGGGAAACGGCATACAGCGCCGCCGCCTCTTCCGCGTCGCGCGCCTCCCATACACGGCAGCCCATATCCTCGAAATAATGAACATACATCTGCCTGCTCAGGCCGTCGGGCGAAGCCAGAAGAATCAGCGGAGCGACAGAGGACGCTTCCGTCCCTTCGTCGGAAGGTACGGATTTCTCCGTCACGCCGTCCGCTTCCATGGCCGTACATTCCATACTGAAGGTCAGTTCCATGCCCTGCGGCGTACTGTCGATGAACAGCACTCCCCCGTGGGCAGCCGCCAGCTCCCACGCCCTTGCCGGCAGCATGCTCTGCCTGCCGCGGGGCGGAAGTCCCTCGCCGTTGTCCGACACGGTGAACTGAAGATGTCCGGGGTGCGTGCTCGAGGTGGAGCGCCGCACATGGAGGCTTACCGCCCCGTGCGAGGAGGCCCTGATGGAATCGGCCAGAAGCAGGGAGAGCAGCGCCGTCAGACGCGAGGCGTCCCCGCGGAACATGCTGCCGAGCTGCGGCGCCACATACCAGGCCAGCCCCAGTCCCTTTTTCTCCGCCTCATCGAACACGGAGGCGAAGGCCTGCCGGATGACCTGCCTGAGCTCGAAGACCTGAAGCGACGCCTCGGGCAGCGTTGCGGAGGCGGGAAGGTCGAGCGCGCTCTCCGAGAGCCTGCGCGCAGCGGCCACCATGCCGTCGGCATGGGTCATGATCTCCACCTTGTCCTTGTCCACACCCGCCCGGGTGAGGGCCTGGTCGAGACGGCACGCCTCATCGAAGAGCTCCTCCACCGTGCCGCGGAAGGCGCGACGCAGCGCAGCGAGGCTGTTGTCCTTATAGGTGTTGGCTCGCGTTTCCGCCTGGCGGGGCGCAGGAAGTTCCTGCACCTGCGGCGCCGTTTCCCTGTGCGGGGCGGCGGAGGAGAGGAAAAGCAGTCCCACGGCGGAACCGGCCTGCACGGCAAGCCCCCACCACGGACTTTCCAGCCCGTGCGTCATGCCCCAGAGCGAAATCACGGCCCCGCCGCCCATGGCCAGACACGCCATGGTGAAGGACACCGCTCCCTGCACGCCGCGCATAGCCAGCACCAGCGCAGGCACGAGACACAACAGCGCAGCCAGAGGCCAGAGCGAAAGCAGTCGGGCCGTCCACGCCATGCCGGGCAGAAGAGGCACTATGGCCGCGCATGCTCCGGGCAGGGCGAAAAGCAGAAACAGCACATCCACAGGCGGGGAGGAAAGCCGCGTACGCATGAGCACGCGCCCCACATGGGGCAGCATGAAAAGCGCCACGCCTGCGGCGAACATGCCGGGAAAGGAACCCGTCCCCATGCTTCCCGCGGGCGTGGAAGGCACGCCCCACAACATCTGCGCCATGGCGGAAAAGGCGAGAACGCCCGTCCAGAAGCGTCCCTCGCCCCGCTCCGTCACGCTGAGCAGCAGGCAGAGAACCCCCAGCAGGCCCAGTGCGGAAAGCGAAAGCAGGTAGGCCAGCCTGTCCGGAGAGGAAAGAACGGCACGCGGAGAGCTCAGCGCCGGGTTGAACCAGAGTCCCGGCAGACCGTCCATACGGATAAGCACCTCTCCCTGCCTTCCGGCGGAAAGAAGTCCGTACACGCCGCGCGACTGCGCCTGAGCGGCCTGCCAGTTCAGTCCGTCCGCCGAAATCCATACCTGAACACCGGAAGGCAGCTGCGTGCCGAGGTCAAGCCAGAGCGTATGCGGAGCGGAATCCTTCACGTCGGCAAGGTCGAGGTGCATCCAGAGTGTCCCCGGCCGCGTGGAAAGAGGCGCAATATCATACGGACGGAACGCGCCGAGGCGACCGGTCACGGCGGGAAGGTCGAGACCGCCCTCTTCGTCCAGCAGCACGGAAAGCGCAGACCTGACGCCGACGCGGAAGCTCGAGGACGGTTTCTGTGCCGGCGGCGGGGTCAGAGGCTGAGGGTCGGCCCTGATGGCGACGGGCTCGGGCACCACTACGGAAGGGGCGGGAGCCGCGACAGGGGAAACCTGTTCCGGCTCCGCATGCAGGGGCACGGGCAGGCACAACATAAGCCCGAGAAGTGTCAACGTCAGTACGCGAACCAGGGAAAAAGAAAAGGGAAACATGACCATCCCGTATGATTACTGCTTGATGCGGTCGCGGACGGGCTTTCCGTCGGGGTCTGTGGCGTCGGGGTACATTTCCAGAACCCGCTGCCACAGGGGCAGCGCTTCCGCGGGACGCCCCATGTTTTCCAGAAGCCATGCCCGATGCACAAGGGCGGGAGCGAACGCCTCATCCAGCTTCAGCGCCTCCGCATAGGCCCGGAGCGCCGTTTCCCGTCTGCCGTGCGCCTCAAGCTGAAGCGCGGCATCCGTCGCAAGCGCGGGCAAGGCCTTCTTCAGAAGCTCGCCGCTCGAAAGCGTGAACTCCGGCTCCTTCTCCAGCACGGACCTCCAGAACGCCATGGCCTGTTCCGGCTGTTCCATGTCGAGCAGCAGGGTCACACCCTTGTTGAATACGGCGTTCCTGTGGCCGGGCTGCACGCGCAGGGCCTCGTCATAACACTCCACGGCCCGCACGGCGTCGCCCTGCATCCGGTACATGTTGCCCATATCGGTACGCACGTCGGCGTTGCCGGGCTCAAGACGAAGCGAAGCCTGATAGGCCTCTATGGCACCGCCGGTATCGCCGGCGTCGTAGCAGGCGTTGCCGAGCCGCGTCCAGCGTTCGGCACTGCCGGGCTCCTGCATGGCTTCCTCGCGCAAGTGACGGATATGCTCATCCTGCGAAGAGGCGGCCGCCACAGGCGCGGGGCCGCCGGAAACCACGGCCTCCCCCCTCTGTCCGGCCTTGTGCTCCGCCACCATGCTGCCGCCCACAAAGCCGGCGACAAAGGTGACAAGACTCAAAATGACCGCCGAACTGGTCAGCATGGTGCCGCGCGTCTTTTCCGTTTTCATGCCGTCCCTCCGACCTACAGGACTCTGGTTTTCGTCCAGCCTTCCGCCGAGGCCACGGCCTCGGCATCGGCGCCGCCCAGCACGCAGGGCACGGCCTTCTTCATGGCTTCGGCCAGATAGGGCGCGAAATCATGAAAATCGGAAAGCCGCGTGGCGAGAATCTCCTCACGGATGCGCTGACGCTCTTCGTCAGACTCCTCCGCCATCCAGCGGGAGAAGGAGGCGGCTCCCTTCGCACCGGGCAGCATGTAGGCGTCCACGTCGCCTATGGCTCCCACGATGGCGCGGGTGACGTCGGCATCGGAAAGGGAAAGGTTGCCCAGATACTCGGCAGTGCCGCGATAGACCCGGAGCGTGTTCTCCACGTTGGGGTCGCGGTAGGAGGCGAAGGTGAAGGCTCCCGTGGCGCGGCCGTAACGGGCGAAACAGCCGTAGGCCCCGCCCTGCACGCGCACGCGGTCCCACAGGTACCCCATGCGGAGGTGACGCAGAATGACGGCCTGAGCGCCCGTATAGCGGTAGCCCGTGCCGTTCAGGCTCAGTCCGAGGCCCACATAATTCACCTGTGCGGGAATGCTCAGAAGCTCGGCTCCGGGAAGAGGAGCAAGCTCCTGCGCGCCTCTCTCAGCCCCGCAGGAAGGCAGCGACAGCGCAAGCTTCTCCAGCGGCCCGCAGGCGGCGGCAAGAAGAGCGCCGTCGGCCGTCATGTCCAGCTTCACGGCGTTGCGGCGGATGATGAGGGCATGAAGCTCTGCAAGCTCGGTCCGCACCTGTTCCCAGTCCGTTTCCAGACGACGGATGAGCTCGCGCACATAAAAGAGCGCGTTCACGCCGTTCATCTCCTCGGACAGACGCCCCACCAACGAAAGCCTGCCGTTCAGACGGGTGTTCACCAACATGTGTCCGGAAGGCACGGCGGCCTGCTCCATGCGGGCCTTTTCCTCAAGGGCCATCTGCAGGAAGCGGTCGCGGTTGTCGAAATCGGGCAGCGTGAGGATTTCCTCCATGAGGGAAACCATGCGCCCCACCTTCTCCGCCGTGCATTTGCCGGACAGGGAAAGGAAGGAGACGGGAGCGGCGTCGTATGAGCGGGGCAGAACGACGGGACCCGCGCCGAGACTGCCGGTATGCGCCGAAATCTCAAAGCCGAGCGTCACATAACCGCTGCGCTTCGTGCCGAGTTCGGTCAGGGCGCGGGCGTAGAGAGGCACGAGCGGAAGAAGGGAGGCGGGCACGGCGGAAAGGTCGAAGGCAAGACGTGCGTAGAGGATACCCATGGTATCGAGTTCATGCGTCACCACGTCCAGCGCGTCCTTTCTCTCCACACGGCAGGGAATGACGACGTTTTCCGCAGGCAAATCCTCCTTGCCGAGACTCGGGACGGTATCGAGGGCCTCCGGAGAGTCGGGCGTCTGCTGCGCAAGGCGAAGCTCCGCCGCGATGGCGGCCACTTCGGCGCGCTCCTCTTCACTCATGCTCCCGCGCATGGCGGCAAGCTTCGCGTCCTCGGCGGCCTGCCTTGCAGCGGCAAGGCCCGCATCGGGCACCAGCAGCACGGTGACGCGGTGAGGATTGTCGAGGAACCATCGGCGGATGGCGTTTTCAAACACCTTCTCGCCCGAGGCAAGACGGCTCTTGATGGCCGCAAGAGGCTTCTCCCAGGCAAGCGGCGCAAAGGCGTCGCCGTCGTAGAGCCAGTCGGACAGACTGCGGAACATGGCGGCCAGCCCTCTGGGGAAGGAGCCGGTGTTGTTCTCGCGCAGCATGAATTCCAGAGAGTTGAGCGCCGCTTCCACGGCCGGAGCGGGCACGCCGTTCTCCTCCAGGTCGGCGAGAGTCTCCAGCATGAGAAGCTCCACTTCAGGCGCGTCAGCGGCATCAATGGAGCGCAGGCCCATGGAGAAATAGGACTGGCGCAAATCCCCCTCAAGGCCGCAGCCGGAAATGTCCTCGCCGAGACCGGAGTCCATGAGCGCCTTGCGCAGCGGAGAGCCGGGCAGACCGGAAATGATGTGCTCAAGCATGTTGAGCACGAACATTTCCTCCGTGTCCTTCGACTCGCACAACAGCCAGTTCACGGCCACATGCGCCCTGTCGGCGTCCTCGCCTTCCGAGGCCGCATAGGGAACTTCCACCAGACGGGGCGTGTCGAGACGCTTCTGGAGCGGCACTTCGGAGTGTACCTCCCGCTTTCCGTACGGCGCAAGCACCTGAGCTATGCGGGCAAGACGCTCCTCTTCCGGATCGTCGCCCCAGAAGAAGAAGCGTGCGTTGGAAGGATGGTAGTAGGTCGCATGGAACTCACGGAAGGCCTCAAAGGTAAGGGAGGGAATCTCAGCCGGGTCGCCGCCGGAATCGAGGCTGTAGAGCATGTCCGGGAACACGGCGTGCTGGCACTCCTCCATGAGCACGGAGTCGGGCGAGGAATAGACGCCCTTCATCTCGTTGAACA
>CASFUJ010000072.1 GCA_949297645.1 uncultured Desulfovibrionaceae bacterium | reverse complement strand
CGGCATCGTCGCGGATGAAGGCCTCGTAGGCCGCGTCGAAGAGAATGAGCACGTCGTTTGCCCGGGCGTATTCCACCCATGCGGCAAGGGCGTTGCGGTCGAGCACCGTGCCGGTGGGATTGTTGGGGCTGCACAGATACACCACGTCGGGCCGCTCTTTGGGCAGGTCCGGCTGGAACAGGTTGGCCTGCGTGCAGGGCAGGTAGAGGATGCGGCTCCAGCGGCCGTTCTCATACGTTCCCCCGCGGCCGGACATGGCGTTGGAATCCTCATAGACCGGATAGACCGGGTCGGTGAGGGCGATGACGGCGTCCGCGCCGAAGAGCTCCTGAAAGTTGCCCACGTCGCTTTTCGCGCCGTCGCTGATGAAGATTTCGTCGGCCTCGAGAGCGACGCCGCGGGCAAGAAAGTCGTGCTTCAGGATGGCTTCGCGCAGAAAGGCGTAGCCCTGTTCCGGACCGTAGCCGCGGAAGGTTTCGGCACGGCCCATCTCCTCGACGGCCCCGTGCAGGGCCTCGATGACGGCCGGGGCCAGAGGCCGGGACACGTCGCCTATGCCGAGGCTGATGATGTCGGCTTCCGGGTACGCTTCCTTATGGACGCGCACCCGGCGGGCCACTTCGCTGAAAAGGTAACTGCCGGGAAGTCCGGCGTAGGCGCTGTTGATGCTGCGCATGATGTTCTCCGTAAATGTCTGGTTGACGGCCATGCTTCAGGCCGTGACGGTTGCGGCCGGGAAGGCCGTCTCTTCGTTGTCGTGCATGGTCCACACGCCGCAGGGGCATACGCCCGCGCACACGCCGCAGCCGATGCAGCGCGCGGCGTCGGAAACGTAGGCGAAGGCGCCCTTTATTTCCACGCGGGAAACGGCTCCTTCCGGGCAGCTCTTCAGGCACATGCCGCAGTCGCGGCAGGAGCCGCAGCTTATGCAGCGGCGGCAGTCGTCCGCCGGGTCGGGAAGCTCCTCTTTGCGCACGCGGGAAAAATATTCCAGGCTGAGGCGGGAGGCGGCCATGGGGCGGCCGTCGGCTTCGCGCAGGCTCCGCCCCGTCATGAAGGCGTGGGCCGCTTCCGCCGCACGGGAGCCGGAGCCGATGGCCGCGGCCAGAAGGCCGGGCTTCACCACGTCGCCCGCGGCGAACACGCCGGGCAGGATGGAGCCGTCTTCCCCGGGCACGAGCCAGCTTCCCCGGAAGGTGGGGACGTTTTCGGGCAGAAAGTCGATGTCCGGCTCCTCGCCGATGGTGATGATGACCATATCGCCGGGAATGAGGCGGCCCGTATCGTCGATGACGCCTTCTTCCGTGATTTCGCGCGTCATGACGGGCCACAGGAGCCTGCCGCCCAAGGATTCGATATGGGCGATTTCCTTTTCAAAGGCCGCGGGCTTCTGCACGTCGATGCACGTCACGCTCTCTGCGCCTTCCGCAAAGGCTCCGGCCGCGGCGTCCATGCCCGCGTTGCCGCAGCCGATGACGATGACATGTCTGCCGGTCGCCGGGTGTTCGCCGCGGTTCACGGCCTTCAGGTAGTCGATGCCCGCCGTGATGCGCTCCCTGCCCGGCCAGTTGAACATGCGGGCCTTGGTGCCGCCCGCGGCCACGATGACGGCGTCGTTTTCCTTTCGCAGACTGGCGAACGCTTCTCCGTCCACGCGGCAGGAGGTGACGAATCTGACGCCGAGGCTTTCGATGCGGGCGATTTCCGCAGTGAGAAGGTCGTGGTTCAGACGTTCACGGGGAATGACCTGCTCCATCTTGCCGCCCACGACGCCGTCGGCTTCATAGACGGTAACGTCGTGTCCTTTGCGGGCAAGCTGCCACGCCGCGGAAAGTCCGGCCGCGCCGGAGCCGATAACAGCGACCTTCTTTCCCGTGCGCGTCGCGGGCGCCTCCACGGCGAGGGCGGCGGATTCGAGGCCGAGGGGGCCTATCTGTACGGGCAGGTCGATGCGCTGTCCGCGGGTGCAGGCATCCATGCAGGGATTGGGACAGACGCTGCCGCATACCGAACCGGGGAAGGGGGAGTAGCCGAGCACAAGGCGCAGGGCCTCTTCCGTGCGGCCTTCGCGCAGAAGGTTGAACCTCTTCTGCGTGGGAATGTGCGCGGGGCAGGCGTATTCGCAGGGCGCGGCCGTGGCGGCGTTGTCCCAGGAGGGCACGCGCAGGCGGAAGGCCCCACGCGCCACAAGGCCGTTCACATGAAAGTCGTCCTTCACCACGTCGCTGAACATGCCGCCCGGTATCCAGCGTTCGGCGCGGTAGGCGGAGAGGGAGAGGCGGGAGGATGCGGTATCGCCTTCCCTGCGCGGAAGAAGCTTGCGCCATTCGCTCCAGCGGCTGAGCGTCCCTTCTGCCTGCGGCATGTCCACGGCCTCGAGAAAGGCGGGCAGGCCCGCGGCAAGAAAGGCGATGTCGCTCTCATCGAGTTCGTGCGCGGAGACGTCGCTTTCGGCATAGGAGCCGGGGTTGCCGCGGAAATAGACCACGCCGCCCACCATGCCCACGCAGGCGCGTTCGCCGAGAACGGAGGAGCCTTCCGGCGTGTCGAGACCGCACACCACCATTCTGCCGCCGCCCATGAATTCGCAGGGGAAGGAGCCGGTGCTTCTGAGAATCCACAGCTCCGGCTCCGGGTAGAGAGGGTCGTGCTTCATGAGGGAGCCTGAGCGCGTGCCCGCGCGGCCGCCTATGTAGATGACGCCGGAGGCCGCGCAGTGCCCGGCGGTGTCGCCCGCGTCGCCCTTCACAATGATGCGCGCGCCGGAGTTGAGCCAGCCCACGTCCGCCGGAGCGGAGCCTTCCACCACGATGCTTGTGTTGTCGAGACCCATGCAGCCCACGCGCTGGCCGGGGTTGGTCACATGAAAGCGCAGGGGGCGTCCTTCGACGTTCCACAGGGGCCCGCCGATGTCGTGCTGGCCGGAGGCGCGGATGTCGAACTCGGTTTCCCCCCGCTCCACGGCTTCGCGTACGGCGAGAAGAAGCGCCTGTGTGGACATGCGTTCGTGCTGAACAAGAGTATCTATGGAAAACATGGCGTTGCCCTTTTTGAAGCTGGTTGGTGTATGCGCGTTCCGGGAGCGTTTTTTCCCGGCGTGCCGTCCGGAGAAAGGCGGGCTAGCAGGCGTAGGCTATGCCGAGTTTTTCGGCCACGGCCCTGTCCGTGGAGACGAGGGCGTCGGAGCGGCCCACGGGCAGGGAGCTGTTGCCTATGGGGGCCATGAGCTTGCGCAGCTCGCTGTCGAAGGCGAGCATGTAGTCCACGATGGCCTGCGCCCCTCTGTCCACGTCGAGACGCGCCGTGAGGCGCGGGTCCTGCGAACAGATGCCGTTGGGGCACAGGCCCGTGGAACAGTTGTTGCATCGGCCGTTCTCGTTGCCCACGCAGCCTAAGAGCTGGATGAGGAGCTTGCCGATGAACACGCCGTTGGCGCCGAGGCATATCATCTTGAAGGCGTCCGCGGCCGCGTTGCCGGTGAGGCCTATGCCGCCGCCCGCCCAGAGGGGAATCTGTCCCTGAAGGCCCTGTTTCACGGCGGCGAGGTAGCAGTCGCGCAGCTTGGACACCACGGGGTGGCCGGTATGGTCGAGGGACACCTCGTTGGCCGCGCCCGTGCCGCCCTGTATGCCGTCGATGAAGAAGCCGCCGCAGATGCGGTAGGGGTCGCGCAGAAGATTGTTATAGACGGACACGGACGTGGCCGAGGCCGCGCACTTGATGGCCACGGGCACGCGGAAGCCGAAGGCCGCGTTGAGGGAAAGGTGCATCTTCTGCACCGACTCCTCGATGGAGTAGAGGCCCTGATGGTTCGGCGGAGAGTGGAGCGTCGATTTGGGCACGCCGCGGATGGCCTGAATGTGCGGGGCCACCTTGGAGGCGGGCAGCAGGCCGCCGTCGCCGGGCTTGGCGCCCTGACCTATCTTGATGAGCACGCCCGCGGGATCGACCTTCATGCGGGGCAGGGCCTTCACGATGCGGTCCCAGCCGAAATGGCCGGAGGCTATCTGGATGATGAAGTACCTGAGCTTGTCGGATTCCAGCAGCCTGACGGGCATGCCGCCCTCGCCGGAGCTCATGCGCACGGGCAGGTTGCATTCCTCGTTGAGGTAGGCGGCGGCCATGGCGACGGCTTCCCAGGCGCGGGTGGAGAGCGCGCCTATGGACATGTCGCTGAAGATGAGCGGATAAATCCAGTTCACGGGCGGGGTCTGACCGGTCTTCACCAGTCTGCCGTCCCGGACTTCGAGTTCTCCTGCCAGGTCGCGGGAGGGCAGCACGCGGCCCAGGGGCGCGCGCATGTCGAAGGTATGACGCTCGGAGTCGAGGGCCGGGTCGGTCATCTGGCTGATGCGGCCCACCACGATGGAATCGAGGGTGCGCCGGGGGTTCAGATTGGTGCGGCCGCCGCGGCGCAGAGGGCCGTTTGCGCGCCCTATGACGGGCACGCGCTGGTCGGGATTGCGCTCGGGGCGTATGGCGTCGTTGGGGCAGACCTTTTCGCAGAAGCCGCAGCCTACGCAGCAGCGGGCAAGGTCGGTTCTCTGGGCGATGACGGGCCGCGCAAGGTGCGTCTTCTCAGGTTCCGGCCAGGGCTTTTCGGATACCGTGACCTCGCGGCGCAGCATGCGCACATAGATGGCGTTCTGCGCGCACTGGGCCACGCAGCTGCCGCACATGGTGCAGCGGGAAGGGTCGTGCCGGATGAGCCAGCGAAGATCGCCGGTGGTGATGTCGAGAGCCTTTACTGTCTGCATATGCGCACCCCGAGATTGTTGTCGATGACGACGGTTTCCCGCTCGCCGGGATAGATGTCGGCGGAGGCGTCCCGCTCCGGCATGACGGCGTTGAGGCCGCATACTTCGGAGGAGACGGCCACCATGGCGTCCGTACGGCCCACCACCACGGGACGGAGCTTCTTGGAATCGCAGCAGGTCATCATGCTGCCGTCGGGCAGCATGGCGATGACGGCGTTGGGACCGTTGATTTCAAGGTGCGCCAGCGTCTCGCGGATGAGGCGCAGCACGTCCGCGTCCTCGCGGGCGTCGATGTCCGCAAAGGGCAGGGGCGTGATGACGTGCTTGTAATATTCGATGGGCCATCTGAGTTCGTGCAGCACATAGTGCAGGCTGTAGAGCAGGCACTGGGTGTCGGACTCGAAACCGGTGTAGCCGCGGTGCAGGGATTTCTGAAATTCCCTGTTCTTGGTGTAGAAGGTGTTCTCGCCGTTGGCACAGAGGGTGTAGCCCTGAAGGAAAAAGGGGTGGGCGGCGTAGCGCACGATGTCGTAGTTGGTGTTCTGGCGGCACTGGGTGACGATGTTCCTTGCCAGAAGCGGACAGGCGTCGTCCCACAGACGGAAATAGGCGGCGATGTCGCGCGGGTCGCCTATCTCCTTGAGAGTGAGCACGTCCGGCCAGAAGGAATAGACGAAACCGCCGTTTTTTTCTTCCAGCATGGCGCGCAGGGCGAGGCGGGTGTCCAGAAGCAGGGCGGCCTTTTCCTCCTCGCTGCTGTAGCGGTAGTAGGGCGGGTAGTCATAGACGCGGAAGAGGTAGCGTTCCATGGGGCGTATGTCGAGGCCGGGCCTTGCGTCGTACTTCGGCGTCCAGCTCGAGAGCAGGGAGAAGTGGTGTTCGGCCATGTAGTCGTCCACGGCGCGCATGCCTTCACGCGTGCAGGCCGCGGAGAGAAGCGGCCGGTCCTTCCATTCGGCGAAGGGCCCGTCCAGATCCTGCATGACCATGGCGTAACCGGAATTGTCGTGCCCTTCCTGCTGGGGAAGCATGAGCTCAAGCGCGGTACGCGGGCCCACGGGCGTGATGCTTTTGATGGAACCTATTCTGCACATGGTGCTGTCCTTGTATGTTTTTCGATGTCTGCCGGAACGATAACGGCCCGTGATGCGTATTTGTACCGCGTCCTTCGCGCAAAAGGGGCAGACTGCGAGGGCAGGTCCGCCCCTTTTGCGGCATGGGTTCTGAGGAGGAAGCCGCGCACGCGTCCGGGCGGCGGGCCCGGACGCCGTGGATGTTTTTGCGGCCCGCGTGTTCCGGAACGGGGAAGCCGGGGGGTCCCGCGCGGGTCGGCGGCAGGAAGTATCAGTGCGTCCACATGAGGTCGGCGTAACAGGGCATGGGCCAGTCGGAGGCGGCCATGACGGATTCCAGCTCGTCGGCAAAGGCGCGGCATCTGTTCATGGCGACAAGCACTTCGTCGCGGGCGATGCGGGCGGCCGCCTTTGCTTCCGCGGCTTCGGCAAGGAGCATGCGCTTTTCATCGAGAGTGCGCAGGGCCTGCATGAAGCCGTCGGTGGCGGAGGTGAGAAGTTGCAGATAACCCGTTTCCGTGGCGGGCACGCTGCCCATGGCGGCGCGGGTGCGGTTCACCGTCTCGGCGGCGGCGCTCTGCGCCTTCATGGCCGCGGGCATGATGAGGGTGCGGCCCATGCGGCTCGCCGTGGCGGCCTCTATGCCTATGGTCTTGGCGTAGTTCTCCAGCAGAATTTCCTGCCGGGACAGACATTCGCGCTCGGTGAGCACGCCCTGCCGCACGAAGGCGTCAAGAACGTCGGCGTCGCTGTAGTGCTCAAGAGCTTCCACGGTGTTTGCGTAGTTGGGCAGGCCGCGCCTTGCCGCTTCTTCGGGCCATTCGGCGGTGTAGCCGTTGCCGTTGAATATGATGGGCGCGTGTTCGGTGAAAAGGTCGGTGAGAAGACTCTGCACGGCGCCGTTCAAATCCCTGCCGGAGGCCACGTCGGCTTCCAGACGGTCGGCAATGTCTTCCAGCGCGCAGGCCACGGCCGCGTTGATGGCGATGTTGGCCGGGGCGATGGACTGGGAGGAGCCCACGGCGCGGAATTCGAACTTGTTGCCCGTGAAGGCGAAGGGACTCGTTCTGTTCCGGTCGGAATAGTCGCAGGGCAGGGGCGGCAGTACATCGACGCCGATGTTCAGGGTGGGGCGGGCCTTCTTCGCGCAGGAGCCGCTGCCCGTGAAGGAGCGCACCACTTCCGCGAGCTGGTCGCCGAGATACACGGAAATAATGGCGGGCGGGGCCTCGTTGGCGCCGAGTCTGTGATCGTTGCCCGCGCCGATGGTGCCGAGGCGCAGGGCGGCGGCGTGCCTGTGCACCGCGCGCAGCACGGCGGCGAGGAAGACGAGGAACTGCGCGTTGTCCTGCGGGGTGTCGCCGGGACGGAGCAGGTTGTTGCCTTCGGAGTCGGCAAGAGACCAGTTGTTGTGCTTGCCCGAACCGTTCACGCCCTCAAAGGGCTTTTCGTGCAGCAGGCACAGGAAGCCGTGGCGCGGAGCGATGTGCCGCATGAGGTTCATGACCAGCATGTTGTGGTCGGTGGCGATGTTCACCTGTTCATACAGGGGCGCAAGCTCGAACTGGGCCGGGGCCACTTCGTTGTGGCGCGTCTGGGCGGGCACGCCGAGGCGGTAGAGCGTGTGCTCGAGGTCTTCCATGAAGGCGAGAACGCGGGAGGGAATGGCCCCGAAGTAGTGGTCCTCCATTTCCTGTCCCTTGGGCGTGGTCGCGCCGAAAAGGGTGCGGCCGGTCATGATGAGGTCGGGGCGCTTTGCGGCAAGGTTTTTGTCCACGAGGAAGTATTCCTGCTCCGGCCCGGCCTGCGCCGTGACGTAGCGGGCCCTGTCGTTGCCGAAGAGACGCAGGATGCGCAGCGCCTGCCGGGAGACCGCGGACACGGAGCGCAGCAGCGGCACCTTGCGGTCCAGCGCTTCGCCCGTGTAGGAATAGAACATGGTGGGAATGTGCAGGGTACGGCCGATGAGAAAAACCGGGGATGTGGGATCCCAGGCGGTGTAGCCGCGGGCCTCGAAGGTGGAGCGCAGACCGCCCGAGGGGAAGCTCGAGGCGTCCGGCTCGCCGGAGAGCAGTGTCTTGCCCGAGAAGGAGGAAATCATCCTGCCGTCCACGCACTGGAGAAAGGCGTCGTGCTTTTCCGCGGTGAGACCGGTGAGGGGATGGAACCAGTGCGTGTAGTGCGTGGCCCCGCGGGAAACGGCCCAGTCCTTCATGGCGTTGGCCACCACGCCGGCGACGGCCGCGTCGAGGCGCGTGCCGTTCAGCACGGTCTGTTCGAGGTTTTCATACACGTCATGGGGAAGGTGGCGGCGCATGGTATCCAGCGTGAACACGTCGCAGCCGAAATATTCATCGTCATGCCGTATCGGGGAGGACTCTGACATGGTTAACTCCTTTTGGAAGGCTCGGTGTTGTACCTGCCGGAAGAAAAGCAAGAAGCGTGCCAAAAGGAGAAAAGTTCGCTAAGTTCTGGAAATATAAAGAATAAAAATATACCGGCAGAACGCTTGTCCGGTACGGGTTCTCTTTTTTCCACCAAAAGGTGGAAAAGAAGAGGCCGCCGTTCCGCCGCATGTCAGAACCACGGCCATGAACAAAGGGGAGAAAGTATGAAAT
>CASFUJ010000071.1 GCA_949297645.1 uncultured Desulfovibrionaceae bacterium | reverse complement strand
GCGCTCGTCCTCCTCGTCCTCCATGTCCAGCGCGAGGGCGAGGCGGTACTGAAGTTCGGAGCGGAAGTCCTCCAGCCAATGATATTCCATGCGCTCGAGCCAGGTGCGAAAATCGTCCAGAAACACCCGGGCTTCGTCTTCCGGCGTTTCCAGCGCGCGCAGCAGGAAGGCAAGGCGACTCCACAAACGTTCGTCGGCCTCTTCCACGCCCTCCAGCACCACGTTCAGCCACGCGGAAAGGCGCGGCTCGGCCTGACGCAGTTCCAGCGCCAGCGCCTCTTCCTCCGCGGTGCGGGCAAAGGTCGGGGCAGGTTCCGGCTGCACGACCTCGGCAGGGTCCGGGGCAGAAGCGGTCTCCTTCTCCCCGGCGGAGGCGGCAGGCGAAGAGGCCGGAACATCCTGTGTTTCGACGGCGGAAGCGGGCGCGACGCCAGATTCGACAACAGCGGAAGAAGCTTCCTCCTCCTCAGATGCAGAAGAAACAGGCTTTTCTTCCACGGCAGGAACGGGCGCGTGCGTATCGTCGGTACGCGCGGGAAGAGGCTCCTGCTGTGAAGCGGAAGAAACCTCGGACAGGGCCGCTTCCTCCTTTTCCTCAGGAGACGCAGGAGTACCGGCATCCCCGGAAGAAGCGCGCTCTTCCGGCTCTGCCGTCACGTCCTCCCCTTTCTCTTCGAGGGGCTCTTCCTCCCCGGAGCCTTCGCCTGCCTGCGGGGCGGCCTCCTCTTCTCCCGAAGCGGGTGCTTCCGCGGCGGAAGACTTCGCCTTTTCGGCGTCGCTTTCTCCGGCGGGAGCGCCGGTGAAGAATTTTTTAACGGCGGAGAAAAATCCCATGATTCACCTCTGGCTGCTACTTGTTACGGATGACCTTGACAGTATCGCCCACCTTGACGCGCGTGGACTCATTCATGCCGTTAAGCGCCAGAAGTTCCATGGGCTTCATATTGAATTTACGCGAAATGCTCCACAGGGTTTCGCCGTTCTGCACGCAGTATTCCTCGGCCTTGCGCGTCTGCGTCGTGCGGGCGCTCTTTGCGGCGGGAGCGGCCTTTGCCGCCACGGTCTTCGTGCCGGGAATCTTCAGCACCTGACCGGGGGAAAGACGGCTGAGGGCGTCCCTGCCGCCGTTGACGGCGCACAGCTCGTCAAAACTGATACCGTACCGGCGGGAAATGGCATAGGCGGTTTCGCCGCTCTGCACCGTATGGGAAGCGAGGGTCGCGCTCTTGACGGCGGGACGGGCCGCGGGCTTTTCCGGCGCGGAGAGACGGATGACCTGACCGACGCGCAGGGTATCGAGATTGTCCGCGCCGCCGTTGGCGGCATAGAGCTCGGCCACCGATACGCCGTACTTGCGGGAAATGGCCGAAAGCGTGTCGCCGCTCTGCACCCTGTGGCTGGCGGGAGCCGCGCTTTGCCTGACGCTGTTGCGGGAGGCGGAGGCCACGGCCGCGGGCTTTGCAGGCGCGGAGAGACGGATGACCTGACCGACGCGCAGAGTATCAAGCTTGTCCCTGCCGCCGTTGGCGGCATAGAGCTCATCGAAGGATACGTCGTAACGGCGGGCAATGGAGGTAAGGGTGTCGCCGCTTTGCACCTTGTAGCTGGACGGAACGGTACTTTTCTTCACGCTGTCGCGGGCGGCGATGGCCGTCGTACGGGCGGGAGCGGAAGGAACCACGGAAGGCAGAGAGCGACCGGTGGACGGCAGACGCAGGCTCTTTCCTGCCTTGAGCCTGCCCGGGTTGAGCTGACTGATGACGGAAGCGGGAACGCCGGTGCGGGAACTCACTCTGGCCAGCGTGTCGCCGCGCACCACCTTGTAATAGCGCCAGCCTGCGCCGGCGATGTTTGAGGCCAGAAGCTTGCGGGCCGACTCCTCCTTGTTCTTCGGCACATAGACGGTGCACGAGCGCCCGGCCGGAGAGATGGAGCGCAGAAACTGCGGGTTGTAGGCCATGAACTCCTGCCAGTCCATACCGAGACGGCGGCTCAGCTCCACAAGGTCGGTGGCGGGCCTGGCCGTGAGATGCGCCACGGGCACCAGCACGGGATGTTCCTTGTCGGGCGCGGCAGGCTCGAGGCCCAGAGTTTCGGCGTTGCGCATGACCTTGGCGATGGCGAGAAAACGCGGAACGTAGAGCGCCGTTTCCTCTCTGAGCTGCAAATCGTAGGAAAGTCTGTCGTTGCGCTGGATGATTTCGTGCAGCTTGTCCGCGCCGGTGGCTTCCTTGGCGCGGCCTATCTTGCCTTCGCCGCCGTTGTAGGAGGCCACGGCAAGATGCCAGTCGTGGAAGATGTCGTACAGGCGGGAAAGATAGGTCGCCGCCGCTTCCGTGGAGCGGTAGGGGTCTCTTCTCTCATCCGTCCACCAGTCCTGTCTGAGGCCGTAGGCCTTGCCCGTGGAGGAGATGAACTGCCACATGCCCACGGCGTTGGAGCGGGACACGGCAAAGGGATTGTAACCGCTTTCCAGATAGGCGAGATACGCCAGATCTTCGGGAAGTCCGCGGGAGCGGAACACGCTCTTGGTATAGTTCAGATAGGGGATGCTGTTGCGCAGAAAATTCTCCATGGTGCTGCGCCTGTCCCGCGAATACTTGATGAAATGGTAGCGCACCTGCGTTTCCATGGCCGGAGAAAGATTCCTGTCCAGCTTGCCGGTGCTCGCGTAGGCCTTCCTCTCCGCCGGGGTGAGGGAAGAGAGCGACCCCATGTCTATGGCTTCGTCACGCGCCTCCGCGGAAAGAAGCTCCGGACAATCCACCGTCTCCTTGGAAGCGCAACCGGAAAGTATGACCAGCGCCGCCATCCCGACGAGAGGAAGGCGGCACAGTTTGCCGATATTCATATCTGTACTCCATCCTTGTGGACTTGCATCTCGAACAAAAGCAGGATACCAGCCATAGATAAAGGGTAAGGATACCTTGAAAGCGGTCGGGATTCAATCCGCCGCATTCGTCCCTTCTACGATTTTCAACCACTATCTAGCGGAAATAATTTATAATGATGAAGACCGACAAAGATATGGAAAATTTTTTGCCGGGCCTCAAGCCCGTGCTGGAAATGCTGGAACGCGAGCCTGAGCGCGTGGACATGGTGTATGTGCGCAAAGGACGCTCCGGCGCCGAAAGCGACCGGCTGCTGGATTTGTGCCGGGAATACGGCGTGCGCTTCTGCCTTGTGAACGAAGACACCCTCGCGCGCATGGCCGCCCGCGCCGGACATCAGGGCGTGGTGGCAAGACTGCGCGAGGCCTCCTTCATGCCGTGGGAAAGCTTTCTTATGCAGGCCGCGCACGCGCCGCTGCCGCTCATCGTGGCGCTGGACCAGGTGCAGGACCCGGGCAACGTGGGCACGCTGGCCCGCACGCTGTACGCCATGGGCGGGGCCGGTCTCGTGCTGCCGCGGCACAACAGCGCCTTTCTCGGCCCGGGCGCGCGCCGCTCCGCCGCGGGCGCGCTGGAGCGCCTGCCCGTCACGCAGGTGGTGAATCTCTCCCGCGCGGTGCAGGAAGCGCGGGACGCGGGCTTCGTCACCTGCGCCGCGCAGAAAGTGGAAGACAGCGTGAATCCGCTCACGGAAAAACTTCCCCTGCCCGCCCTGCTGGTGCTCGGCAACGAGGAAAAAGGCGTGCGGCCGGGCGTGCTCAAACACTGCGACTGCAGCCTGTGCATCCCCTTCCGGCGCGATTTCGACTCCCTCAACGTGGCGCAGGCCGGAGCCATCCTCATTTCCTGCTTCGCCCGCGCGCCGGAAGCGTAGGACCGCGCCAGAATCCCGGGCTTTCGCGCGGCGCTCCCTTTCCCGGAAGGGAAACGGGCATCTCGTGCGGGACGGCAGGAAACAAAGACCTCCGCACCGTTGACGCGGAACGCCGGATTCAGGGCAGATGCCCTTCACGCAGGCTCCCGCGCCTTTATGCCGGAGCCCCGGGCGAGTCCGCTTTTCCGGAAGACGGAAAGCGTCCGCCCTTCAGGAACAAGACACTCTTGCCCGGCGCAGGCGTCCCTGCTGCCGCACAGGCTCCCGGGCCTCCTTCCCGGCGCGGCCTGCAGGCACAAAAGGCCGTCTTTCAGGGCGTCCGGCCGCAGGGGAAAAAGAGGCTTCGCCGTCACTCCCCGGAAAGCTTTTCTTCGTGCAGAAGCCGTGGGGACGGTCTGCACGAGAGCATAAAAACGTCTGCGGAGGCGGGAAGCATCTGTTCCCTCCTCCGCAGACGTTTGTGTCGAAAACGTTGCGCGCTACGCCTTCACCGGACGCGGTCCGAAAATGTCCGTTCCCACGCGGATCATGGTGGAGCCTTCCTCTACGGCCTGCCGGTAGTCGCCGGACATGCCCATGGAAAGCTCGGGCAGAGGCAGACCGAAACGGACGGAAAGCTCATCGCGCAAAAGGCGCAGTTTTTCAAAGTAGGGCCTCGCGGCCTCCCCTTCCCCGCAGCGCGGCGGAAGACACATGAGTCCGCGAAGACGCAGCCCCGGGCCTTCGGACGAAACAAGTCCGCCCTCCAGCATCTCCTCGCAAAGCGCCGCAAGCGCGGAAGGCGCCACGCCGGATTTCTGCGCCTCTTCGCCGATATTCACCTGTAAAAGCACGTCCTGCGTCTCTCCCGCGGGCAGACGGCGCAGAAGGGCGCGGGCAAGCTCCGCACGATCCAGAGTGTGCAGCAGGTGAAAGCGTCCCGCCACATCCTTTGCCTTGTTGGTCTGCACCGGACCTATGGCATGCCAGCGTATGCCGAGCCCGGCCAGCGCTTCCTGTTTGGCGCGGGCTTCCTGCACATAGTTCTCGCCGAAATCGAGCTGCCCGAGGCGGCGCAGCTCCGCTATGTCCGACGCGGGGTGGAACTTGGACACCGCCACAAGACGCACGCTTCCTTTCGCGCGCCCTGCAAGGCGTTCCGCCTCGGCCATGCCATCCAGTACGCCTCTCCAGCGCTCTTCGAGTATCGTCATTTCCGGTCAGCCTTTCCGCCCGGAGGGCGGCGTTATCCTGCCGTCGTTTCCTGCGCGGCACACAGGAGGATTAATCCTCTTCAAGCCCGAGGTCGTGCAGAAGCTCCGTGTCCTCGGCCCAGTTGTCCTTGACCTTGACGAAAAGCTGAAGATGCACTCTGCCGCCGATGAGCTTCTGTATGTCCTTGCGGGCCTCCGTACCGATTTCCTTGATGGTGGCCCCGGCCCGGCCTATGACCATGGCCTTGTGCGAGGGACGCTGCACGAAGATGACCGCATGGATGACGGTAAGATCCCGCTCCGCATCCTCTTCCCAGGATTCAATGTCCACGGCCGTGGTATAGGGCACTTCCTGACGCAGTCTTTCAAACACCTTCTCGCGCACGATTTCCGCGGCAAGAAAACGCGTGGGCGCGGTGGAAAGCTGGTCTTCCGGGAACTGGGACGCCCCTTCGGGCATCATGGAAACGATGATCTTCTTCAACTCGTCCAGGCCGTCCTTGGTCAGGGCGGACATGGGGAAAACCTCGGCCTTGGGGAAATATTCCTGAAGCTGCACAAGAAGAGGCAACATTCTGGACTTGTCGTGGAAAAGGTCCACCTTGTTCACCACCACAAGCAAGGGCCTCTCGTCGTCCGCCAGAGCGTCGCGCAGGGACTGGATGTCGCGCTCCAGAAATTCCGGCCGACGGATGTACAGCTCCGAATCCAGCACCAGCATCACCGCATGGGCGGCGGCCATGCTCTGCCAGGCGGCCTGACTCATCATCTTGCTGAGATGGCCGCGCTGCTGCTGACGGGAATGGTTCACACCGGGCGTATCCATGAAGATGACCTGCGCGCCCGGCTCCGACATGATACCCACCACGCGACTGCGGGTGGTCTGCGGCTTGGACGTCACAATGCTTATCTTCTGCCCCAGAAGGGCGTTGAGCAGCGTGGACTTGCCCGCGTTGGGCGGTCCCATGAGCGCAACCCAGCCGCAACGGTGTTCATCAGGTATTCTGGCCATATGTTCTCCGATATATCAGGTATGCGGGCGTCCGTCCTTTTATCGGCGCAAACGCCCTTCAATTTCAAAGGGATTCAGCTTGAACCAGGTAAGGCCCAACGTCAAGAGGCGCGCTCTTCGTCCGGGGAGCAGCAGCTTTCAAGCCACAGGCAGAATTCGTCCATCTCCGGGCCGTGGTCAAAGCCCAGAATATGCCCCATGCCGTGGGCGAGCAGCCTTCTGGCGTGAACGGACACGTCCTGCCCGTAGAGCACGCTTTCGCGCTCCAGCGTGTCGGCGCTGAGAAACAGGGTGCCCACCGCCCCGTCTTCAGGAAAGCTCAGAATGTTCGTGGGGCCCGTGCAGCCGAGATTGCGCGCGTTGACCGCCGCAATGTCGCCGTCGCCCGCCACGATGAGCAGCACGCCGAGTTCCTCCGGGCGCTTTCCGCCCGTATTCTCAAAGGCGCGCGGACCGTTCTGCTGTCCGGGCAGCATACCGGCCTCCAGCGCGGCAGCGTGCATGGAGGCAAGCCAGGACAGCCATTCTCTGCGGCAGAAGCGGCAGGGCCTTTGCATCTGCACCTTCAAAGGGGCGTTCATGCGCCCTTCTCCGTCGCATCCGCGTCTTCCTTCTCCGCTTCACCGTTCCCGGCCTCTTCCCCGCCTTCCTTTGCGCGGGGCGCCTCGGCGGCCTTCTGCGAAGTGTCTTCCTTCTTCGCCTCGCCCCTGTCCGGCCCCGTGACCACCCATTCGGGCCGCAGTTCCTCAGCTTCCTCCTTCCGCTCCTCACTCTTCTGTCTGCTCCTGTGCGCCTCGGGCTTTTCCTCGGGATAGGCGATGCGCTGATGGAAAAGGCCGGTGATGATGCGCACGAAACTGTCGATGAGCTTGTTCAAATCGCGGAAGGTCAGATCCGATTCGTCAAGCTGTCCCTCGGCGTACACGCCCTTCACGATTTTGGTGACATGAGCGCGTATGCGGGCCGGGGTGGGATCCACCAGCGTGCGGCTCGAAGCTTCCACGGAGTCGGCCAGCATGACGATGGCCGCTTCCTTGCTCTGCGGTCGCGGGCCGGGATAGGAATAATCCTGAAGGCGGGGATTCTCGCCCATCTGCAGAGCCTTGTTGTAGAAGAACATGGCTCCGCGCGTGCCGTGATGCTGCATGATGATGTCGGTAATCTCGCGGCCGAGATGATACTCCTCGGCGAGCTCCACCCCCTGCTTGACATGGGAGAAGAGAATGAGCGCGCTCATGGCCGGAGAGAGCTTATCGTGCGGGTTGGGCCCGCCGAACTGGTTCTCCACGAAGTATTCCGGCCGGGATATCTTGCCTATGTCGTGATAGAGCGCGCCCACTTTGCACAAAAGGCTGTTGGCGCCGATGGCCGCGGCCCCGGCCTCCACCAGATTGGAGACCACGAGGGAGTGATGATAGGTGCCGGGCACCGTCATCATGAGTTCCTGAAGCAGCGGATGCTCCAGATTCATGAGCTCCATCATGCGGAAACGCGTGGTGTAGCCCATGAGCATTTCCAGCACGGGGCTGAGAGCGAAGAGCAGAAAAAGGGAGCCTACGGCGTTGCAGAAGAGCGCGAGCAGCAGCACGGGCAGCTGCGCCCATTCCAGATGGATGAAGAGCGCCGCGCCGAAGCCCGTCATGAGCATCCACAGAAGCAGCGGAAGGCTTCCCCACACCACGTCCTGCCGGTTCTGCGAACGCAACACCAGCCAGGTATTGGTCATGGACGACATGAAATAGAAGAAGAACAGCGCAATGTCGCCCCGGAAGATGACGGTGGCGAAGAAGGAGAGCATGAGCCCCACGGTGCAGTAGCGCCGCGCGGCGAAAATGAGCGCGGCAAGGCCCGTGCCGCCCGCCACGGGAAAGGCGAAGGGCAGAATGTGAATCATGGGAGCCGAGGCCACGGCCACAAGCAGGTACATGGTGCACCATGCCGTCAGCCCGAACACCACCAGAAGAAGCGCGATGAGGTTCTGGTCCTTGGTGCGCAGCACCGTGCCCTTGTTGCCGCTCGGCGTGATGAAAAGGCCGAGCAGCAGGAAGAAACCGAGCATCACGCAGCCGCCGAACACATACCAGTCCACCATGCCCGGCGAAGAGCGGAACAGCGCCTGGAGCTTTATCTGCTGCTCGTGCGTGACCATGTCTCCGGCGCGCACCAGCACTTCCCCGGGCTGCACCTTGTAGAACACGGGCTCCACCGCCGCGAGCATTTCCTCGTTGCGCTGATTCGTCACTTCCTGATTCACCGCAAGGGTGGGCACCACCATGAGGGGCATCACTTCCTGAAGCACCACCTTGGCGCGGGCATTGAGCTTCTCCTCGGCGCGCAGCTTGCGCCCGAGGGCCACCTTGAACATGCGCAGGTCCTTCAGGCCGCCCGCCTGCGTGCGAAGCACTTCCGTACCGCTGTCGAGGTCGCGCACCACGGCGGCGTTGTCGGTATTGGAAAGCTGACGCATGTCCGCAATGACGCCGTTGGCGAGGGCGGACTCCATCCAGGGAATAAGCGTGTTCAGCAGGTATTCCTGCA
>CASFUJ010000070.1 GCA_949297645.1 uncultured Desulfovibrionaceae bacterium | reverse complement strand
CCTGACGGCGTCGTTTCTGTATGTGTACGGCACGTTCTATCGCATAGAAAACATTTCCGAAATAACGAAAAATCAATATCTTCCACAGCTTATCGACAAGCAGCGGATACTTGTCAATATTGAAACGCTCCGCAGGCAGCTTGAGCTCATCCATACGTCCGGCAGACAGGAGGAGGTGCGCAGGGCGCAGGTCGTCGCGCAGGCGCTCATGGCGGAGGCGGTTTTCGAGCAGAGTCGGCAGTTCCATGAGAAGGTGATCGAGCTGCATCCGGATATTCTTCTTCTGATTGAGCTCAAGGAGAAGCTTCTTCTTGCCGAAGAGGCGCTGCAAAGAGCGGAACTGCATCTGCAATGGCTTCTCGGTCGGCTTTCCGTACGGACGGGGAGCGCGTTCCGGGCCTCTGTCGGGCAGGCCGTTTCTTCAGTCCGCGCTCCGGAGGACGGCGACGCCGCCATGCTTTCCGAGCTCAGCGCACTGTGCGGGGGCGATGTCTCTGCGGAACCCGACTGCCGCGCCCTGTATGACGGACGGGAAGCGGTGTCGGCGGCAAAAAAGCACTTGAGAGCGCTGGAAAAACGGACGCTGAAGGTCAAGGAGCGTCTTGAAGAAGGACTGAACGCCCTTTCGGATCATACGATGACCATGGAAGTGCTGAAAATCTCTTCCGACATGATGCAGGTCGGAGCGACGGTTTCGCAGGTCCGCGTCCAGTTTATTCTGATAGGATGCATTACCTTCGTCCTTCTTCTGGGCTGCTGCCTTCTGATTCGGCGTCATATCCTGAAACCGCTCATCAGCATGGCGAAGTTTCTGCATGACCTGCGGCTCGGCAGGAAAACGGACGTGCTGTCCGCCGTGCGGATAAAGGAAATCCAGCAGATCATGGACATGCTGCCGCTTCTGCGCGCCGTCATTGAACGGCTCAGCATGCGTACCAGCCTGCTGCTGGAGGAACGCAACGAGTATGCCAAGCTTTCCCTGTGCGACGCGCTCACCGGTCTTGGAAACCGTCTGGCGCTGGAAGAGAGGAAACATGCCGACATGCCCGGATTTCCTCTGGCTGTTCTCATGTTTGATATCGACTTTTTTAAAAAATATAACGACACCTTCGGCCATCTGGAAGGCGACAGATGTCTTTGCCGGGTGGCGTCGGCCGTGAAGGGCAGTCTGCGCAGGCCTTCCGACGCCGTTTTCCGCTACGGCGGGGAAGAGTTCGTCGTACTCGCTCCCGGCGCGGATTCCGCCGGAGCAGAGAGCATTGCCGCGCGTATTCTGGAGAGCGTCCGCGGTGCGGGCATAGACCATCCCGGTGTTCCGGGAGGCATTCTTACGGTCAGCGTGGGGGTGGCATACCGTTCTCTGGGCGATACGACGACCTTCGACGAGCTCATGGCGCAGGCGGATGAGGCGCTTTACGCCTCCAAAAAGAACGGGCGCAACAGGATGACCGTGTTTTCCGGCTGAAGCGGAACGGGAGAAAGAGCCCGCCGGAAGGGGCAGTCCTTCTTTGTGCGGAAGGCCCGTCCGCCGGAAAGAAGTCTCCGCCTGAAACGAACCGGAGGCATTCGGCTTTTTCGGAGATGGGGCGCCCCGGGCAGGGCTTTTTGCGTCTTTTTCCGCGCGGAGTTTTCCTTTCCTCCGGGCGCGAACCGGACGAGCGCCCCGGGGCGTGAGAGCGTATGCTTCACGACGCGTTTCCCCGTGAGACGCAGCGCTTTTCCGCGCTTTGCTCCGTGCGGGGAGCTTTTTTTGAGAGCCTCCGCGGCGACGGTTCTTCGCAGGAGCGCCCTGCCCATGGCGTTCACCTGAAGTACGACGTAACTTTTCCGTTCCCGCGGAGCATGGCGGAGGGCGTCGCCATGCCGACCTTCGGAGCGCCTCCGGAAGGCGGGCCCCGTTTTTCCTGATGGCCTGGCGTCGGGCGCTTCCCCGCAAAGGAGGCGGAACGCGGCGCGCCCGCATCCCGGACGGATGCCCGGCTGTCTACTGCATCCTGCCCCGGCAGAGCACGGGCAGTTCTTCCACCACGTTCTCTCCATCCACCAGATAGGCCCTGTCGTACAGGTTGCACACCGGACAGATGTGTACGGGGATGACGCGCACCTTGTCGCCGATGCGCACGGCCTCGCGGAAGCGGCTGTCGAGGATGATGGCGTGCTCGTCATACACGGCATGGATATGCACGTCGGGAAATTCCAGCAGCACGCCCTTGCCGGGGGCGGAGCAGATGCCCGTGCTGCGCTCCTGCATGGTCAGCCCCTTGGCTCCCACGTCCAGAATGACGCGCTCCGCCGTGGGGCGGCTCATCACCGTGGCGAGCACCGTGGCGGCGCAGCGCGCCCGGGTGCCGATGACGTTGGCCTGCGAGGCGTCCATGAGCGAATAGGTGCCGGGGCGCAGTTCCGTGATGCCGGGCACGATGTCGAGCCCGTGCATGAGGGAGGGAGTGGAGCCGAAACTCACGTCCCGCACCTTCATGCCCGCTTCCTCCGCCAGACGGGCGAAGCGGACGGTGCGTTTCATGGCTTCGGCGGCGATGGCGTGGCAGGTTTCGATGTCGGGCGCGCCGTAGCTGTTGCCGTCGTGGGAGAAGAGTCCCGTGAGTTTGACGTGCGGGCAGCGGCGAATGGTCGCAAGAAGCTCCAGAAAATCTTTTTCCTCAATGATGCCGGAACGTTCTTCCCCGACTTCTATCTCTATGGAGACCGTGGCCGGACGCTCCGCTCCGGCAAAGACCCGTTCCGCCGCCTCCACCTGACAGGGAGAATCCACCCCGAACACGATGTCCGCGCCCTGTTCGGCAAGGGCGCGTATGCGGCGCAGTTTCGCCTCGCCCACGATTTCGTTGGCGATGAGGATGTCGCGCAGGCCTTCCCGCGCCATGACTTCCGCTTCGCCCACCTTGGCCACGGCGATACCGGAGGCTCCGAGTCGAACCTGCATCTTCGCCACGGCGGGCATTTTGTGGGTCTTGGTATGCGGGCGCAGCTTCACGCCCTGCCTGTCGGCGTAGTCCTGCATGAAGCGCAGGTTGTCCATGAGTACGGCGCGGTCGATGAGAAGGGCCGGGGTGTCGAGTTCCTTGTAGTGCATGGCGTCCTCCATGGCCGGAACATAGCAGGAGAGCGGGGGGCTCTCAAGTCCCGGGGCTTCCGGCAAGTCTCTTCTTCCGTCCCGGAGTGCGGCGGACTGGACGCGGCCCCGGCAAGGCCGTACAGTAACGGTTCCGGATTTTTCGAAGACGGGGCTGAAAAGGTTACGACGTCCGGCCTGTCCGGGACGGAAGGAGGAGTTTCATGAAAAGACGGAAGGTAGCGGTCATAGGCTGCGGGGCTCTGGGCAGTCTCATAGCTGCGGGGATCGTGCAGGACTTGTCCGAATCGTGGATGCTTTGCGGCGTGCTCGCAAAAAGCGTGCAGAGCGCGGAACGGCTGGCTTCCGGGCTCGGGGTGCGGGCTTTTGCCCATGGGGACGAGCTTCTGGAGGCGCGGCCCGACATGGTGGTGGAGGCCGCGGGAGGGGAGGCGGTGCGCCGTTATGCGGAAGAAGCGCTGCTTCGCGGCGCTTCCTTTGCCGTTCTTTCCGCCGGAGCTCTGGCGGACGGGGCGCTGGCGCTTCGACTGCGCAGGGCGGCGGAGCGCGGCGGCGGGGCTCTGTACGTCGTTTCCGGGGCCGTGGGCGGCTTCGACCTTCTGCAGGCGCTGTCCTTCCGGCAGCGTCAGCTTGAGCGCGCGGGCCGTCGTTCTCTGCCGGGGCAGGAGTTTCACGTCCGGGTGGACAACGTCAAGGCTCCGGGCAGTCTGAACGGCGCGCCGTATCTGGAGGGACGCCCCCTGCCGGAAGACGTTCGGGAGGAGATTTTCCGCGGCAGCGCGGCGCAGGCCATCGCAGGTTTTCCGAAGAACGTGAACGTGGCCGTGGCCGCGGCGCTGGCCTCTTCGGGCCTTGACGAGGCGATGGTGAGCATCGTGAGCGACCCGGGCGTTTCGGAAAACACGCACCGCATTCTTGTCGAAGGCTTCGGCGTGCGCGCGGACATGACCTTCGCCTCCCTGCCTGATGCGGAGAACCCCCGCTCGAGCACGCTTTCCGCATGGAGCGTGCTGGCGCTGCTGGAAAATCTCGCAAGCCCCGTACGCTTTTTCTGAAGCGTCCCGACGGTACGGGAAAGGCTCCGGCCCGTACTCTTTTCTTTATCGTCGTGTCTTTCTCCGCGCAGGAAAAAACGCCTCCCCGGAAGGCCCGCGGAGGCGTTTTTTCTAAACTTTCGCTTCTTCGGAGGCCCCGGAGGCGCTTTCCTTCTGCGCGGGCTGTTCCGGCAGGTCGGCTTCGACGGTCGGAGAGGCTTCTTCCGCGGCGACTGCGTCGTTTCGCATGTGCACGTCGAGTTGCGGGAAGGAGATTTCTATGCCTTCCGCCGCGAACACTTCGTTGATTTTCAGGCGGACTTCCGAGGTGACGGCCGTGGCGTCGTTGTATTCACGCACCCAGAAACGCAGGACGAGGTCAAGAGAGCTTGCGCCGAAGTTCATGAAATACGCCGAAGGTTCGGGATAGAAGAGCACCTTCTGATGTTCCCGCGCGGTTTTCAGCAGCAGGGCGAGGCAGTGCTGCACGTCGCTTCCGTAGGCCACGCCCACGGCGATTTCCCGGCGCACGCGGCGGTTGTTGTGGGTCCAGTTGGTGAAGGTGCTGTTCAGGAAGCTGGAGTTGGGAATGAAGATGATGGCGTTGTCGAAGGTCTCCACCATGGTGGAGCGGATGTTGATTTTCTTCACCACGCCGGTGATGCCGCCCACTTCCACCACGTCGCCTTCGCGTATGGTCTGCCCGAAGATGACGGAGATGCCGCTGGTGAAGTTCTGAACCATGTTCTGGAGACCGATACCGATGCCCACGGAAAGACCGCCGGCTATCATGGACAGGCTGGAGAGATTGAAGCCCAGGGCCTTCAGGGCGTAGAGGCCGAACAGCGCCCAGAGCAGGCACTTGTACACCGCCTGCATGGGGGCGAGCAGCGAGACGGAAATGCGCGATATCTGCGCCTGCATGCCCGCCATGAAGGTATTGCCCACGGCAAGCAGCGCGCGGGTGAGGTAGAACGCGATGAAAATGCTGAGAATCTGCATGGCGTTCAGAGACACGCTGCCTATGTTGAAGCCGAGAGTGGCCATGTTCTGCAGAAGGAAATAGCCGCCGGGGTAGGCCAGCATCCATACGACCGTCGCCATGACGGCGATGAGCAGCACGACGGGCATGACGAGGGCCATGACGAGGCTGGCCATGACGGCGATGGTGCCTTCCTTGGGCAGGTAGGACTCGATGAGGTGTTCCACTTTGAAGATGGACACGCAGAGCATGACGGTCACCGCGATGGAGGTA
The DNA here is from genome assembly GCA_949297645.1 of uncultured Desulfovibrionaceae bacterium. Classification (GTDB taxonomy): domain Bacteria; phylum Desulfobacterota; class Desulfovibrionia; order Desulfovibrionales; family Desulfovibrionaceae; genus Mailhella. The sequence continues at coordinate 3,218 of CASFUJ010000070.1, read as the reverse complement.
AAGCACATGCTGATGAGAATGGCAAGACGCGAGAAGCCCAGCAGGCTGATGGTGAGCGTTATCCAGAGCAGAATGGAATAAAGCCGCATGATGGTGCGCGGCAGAGGCTGGACGGGCAGGGAGAGTCCGCGCGCCTTCCACAATTCTACGGCCTGCACTATCACCCATACCACGCAGATGAACAGCGGGAAGGGGTCGAAGTTGAGCAGCACCATGCCTATGAGCAGCGGCGGGAACATGGGCCAGAGCGGAGAAAGACGGGGCCTGTCGGGGTTTTCGAAGTCGTAGAGGTCCCAGGCAAGCAGCATCTGACCCCAGCACAGGCACATGGTGCCGAGGGTGGCCACCATCTGATAGAGTCTGCCGTCGCCCCAGGAGGAGAGATGTATGGATATGCCGAGGGCTATCCAGACGGCGCTGTTGCGCATCATGCGCGCGACGCCCCGCTGCATGTTTTCCGGCAGTTTTCTGCGCGTGGTGCGGCAGAAGGCCATGCCGAGCAGGAAAAAGAAGAAGAGATAGGTGACGATGCGCACCAGCACGGCGGTGACGGCGTCGAGGGTGGTGGGCAGTTCCGTGGTGATGCGCAGGGAATACAGCTCGCGCAGGGAACCGAGATTGCGGAAGTCCCGTCCCCATGCCACCACGTCGTAGAAGTGCCCGGAGGGCTGGAAGTAATAGTTGTTCCAGAGCGAGGGCATGCTTTTCATCATCTCGTTGACATGCTCCTGCACCTGCGTGATGAGCTCCTGTGCGGGGGCGATGATGCGCTCGTAGCTGGTTTCGAGGTTGGTGATGTTTCTGTTGGCCTCGCGCAGGCGGGAGGAAATCTTGCTGCCCACCTCGTCTTCCTGTCCGGTCAGGGACTTTTCCAGCACGGCGAGCGTCTGCTTTTCCTTGCCGAGGTCGCCCAGCGTGGTCTGAAGCGGCTTTATGAGCGCCTGAATGCGTTCCTTGATGCGGTACATGCGCTCCACGAGCACCGTGAGATCGGAAGGCATGCTGCCCGGTACCTGCGAGAGGGCTTCGAGTTTCTGAAACTCCTGGGCCAGCTGCGTCACGCTCTTTCTGGTGCTGGAGGTGAGGTCGGAGAGGCCGTCCTTCAACGTCTGAGTATGTTCGAGTATGCCTGCAAGCTGGGCGTTGTGGGAGGCCAGCAGCGCTTTCCACGCCTCCTGTACGCTCTTTGCGGCCTCCGCCGCGCGGGCTTCTTCCTCCTTTTTGGCCTTTTCCGCGGCCTTGGCCTCGTTTTCAGCCCGGGCCTTGGCGGCTGCTTCGGCCAGCTCCCTGGGGTCGGGCTGCGTCTCTTCCTGCACCTGTTCGGTCTCGTCGTCATCCGCGGCCAGAGCGCAGGAGATCAGAGAAATCCGGAGAGGGGCAAGACTGAAAAGAAGCGCAAGAAGAAGGGCGACGGAAAAGCGTAGGGTGCGCATGACTGGCCTCGAGACTGGATGTTCAGCGGGCGCTGAGGGTGAAGGAAAGGGAGACGCGCTGCTCCGTGCGTCCGGGCGGGGGCGGGAAAGCTCCCGGAGAGAGCACGGCCGCCATGACGGCGGCGTCCGCTTCGGCGTTGCCGGAACTGTGGCTGATGCGGGAGCTCTTCAGGGAACCGTCGGCCTGCACAAGCAGTTCTACCACAGTTGTCCAGGAGCCGGAAAGCCCCTGAGGCAGAATGAGATGGGGGGTGACGGCGTCGCGCAGGCTGTCGGCGTAACTCGGCGCGGGCGCGGTCGTGTTTTGTCCCGCCGCGCCGTCGGGGCCGTAGGCCATGGCGAGGGACACGCGCGTCTGCGCGCCGAAGGGCGGATAGGGATAGGGCGCGGCGTTCTGCGCCGCGGCGCACAGCGCGGCGTCGGCCGCCGGACTCAGGGAGGGCTGAAGGACGTTGCAGCCGGAGAGCGCGCCGGAAGGCTCGATGGTCAGTTCCGCAAGCGCCGTACCGCGCGCCCCGGCAGGCTGATGCCAGACACGCAGAATCTGATTGAGCACCTGAGAGGAATAGCCGCCCACGTTGTCGGCCGCCGCGCTGAAGGCGGTCGCCCGGCAGGGAAGGAAGAGTGTCGCGGCAAGGCAGGCGGCGCAGAGCGCGGCGTGCCTTGCGGAAAAGGAAAAAACGGGCATGAAAAACTCCATGCCGGCCCCGGCGTAAACCGGAACCGGCGAGTGAGAGGGCATATCAGCGTCCCATCATCTGCAGGGAGTTGAAGCTGATGACGAGGTCCTGCTGCGCCGGAGTGGGCGGCGGGGGCAGGGTCTTGGTGCGGATGATGGCGTTGATGGCCGACGCGTCGTATTCCGGTCTGCCGGAGGAACGTTCGATATGGCAGTCGAGTACGTTGCCCTGTTTGTCGAGCTTGATGCGCACCTGCACCACCATGTTGCTGCGCGAGGCCGTGGTCATGCTCCAGTTGGGCTGAACGGCGAGAATGACCTGGGCCACATACACGTCGTAGATGCCGCCTCCGCCCGGGCCGTCGCCTTCGCCTCCGCCGCCGCCCACGCCCGTGCGTCCCACCTGTTTTTCAAGGTCGGCCAGCGCGCGGGAGGCGGAGGTGCCGTCGCCCTTGCCCGTGGAATTGGCGCGCGCCTGCTTGCGCACGTCGGCCAGGGCGTCGGCCAGGGCGTCCTTGCCGCTGTCGCGTTTCGGCTGCTGCTTGGCCTCAGGCTTCTTTTCGGCCTTGGCCTCCGGCTTTTTCTCGGGCTTGGGGTCGGGCTTCTTTTCCTGTTTCGGCTCAGGCTTGGGCTCAGGTTTGGGTTCGGGTTTCTTCTCCGGCTTGGGTTCGGGCTTCTGGGGAATCTGCACCGGCTCCTTCTGCGGTTCGGGTTTGGGCTCCGGTTTGGGTTCCGGCTTCGGTTCCGGCTTGGGTTCCGGCCGGGGAGCGGGCTGAACCGCGGGCGCGGGCTCGGGGGCGGGTGCGGGTTCGGCCTTGGGCTGCGGCGAGGACTCGGTGGAGAGCACCTGCTTGCCCGTTACCGGAGCACGCGCGCCCAGCACGGGGGAGGGCAGCTTCTCGCCGCCCGGCGCGCCCATCACGAGACTGACCTGATAGACGGGCCGCGAGATATCCAGCGGAGGACGCAGCGGCACATACAGAATGAAGGCCAGCACTGCCAGATGGAGCAGTATGGAGAGAAAAAGACTGCTTGCTCGCATGGGAGAATCTCCGCCTAGCGGCGGCTTTCTTTGGCGCCGGAGGGGGCGGCGCGTCAGCGCCGCA
>CASFUJ010000069.1 GCA_949297645.1 uncultured Desulfovibrionaceae bacterium | reverse complement strand
GTTCATGAGAAAGATAAAAAAGTTCCTTCATGGCATCCTCCCTATGCCGACAATAAGAACTTTTTACCCTTTTGGCAATTAATGAGTCCTGAGCCTAGGCGGCAGCCGGGCCATACGCCTTGATGTGCGTATCATCGCCGCGACCAACGCGGACCCGGACGCCAAAATGCGTCGGGGAACCTTCCGCCGGAACTTATGGGACCGGCTTGCCGTCTTTCCCTTGTATATCCCGCTGTTCAGGAAACGTACCGGCGACATTCCCCCTCCGGGCACGGGACGTTCTTTAATCCCGGGAGCTGAACATGGACTTCCGGGGCAGCACCGTGTCGGAGAAGAAAATCCGACGACTTTACGATTATCACTGGCCGGGTAACGTGCGGGAGCTGGAACATGTGGTGGACCGCTTGCTTATCATGCACGGCAGCGACACCGACCCCCTGAAATTCGTTCTGCCCGGGCCATCACAGGAAAGCGACCTGCCTTCTTCCGAGACCGAAACCGACATAACACAGACCGACCTGCTTCCCGTTCCAGAAGAGTCCCTCTACCCTCCCCTGAAAGACATTGAAGAGCGCCATATCAGAAGAACACTGGAAAAATGCTCGGTCAGGACGGGGCAACGACGCTTCTGGGTATCCACTACAGCACACTGCGCACAAAAATGAAGCATATGGAACTTCCCCTGCCGAGCGAATGTCGGAAGAAGATGTTCTCAACGTGATGCCGTATGGTGATAACTATCTCATGCGGATAATGATGAAAACGCGCCAAGGCACGGAAACCTCTCTCGCTTTCCGGACAGACGGCGGAAGCCCCTCCGTCCGCACCGTCCCCGGTCGCCATCCGCCAGGGGCCGCCGCTTTTTTCCGAAGCGGCGGCCCTTCACAGAACAGCGCTTTCCATACGCATCTACGTCCAGAGAAAATCGAATACGGGATGGCTGACGTCCACATACCCCGTCCAGACTTCACAGCGAAGTTCCTGCCGGAGGAAATCGGCCAGCGCATCGCGCGCCGTCACGACCTCCTTCTGATTGACGCCTTCAAAGCCGTCGATGGGGAAAAAGATGTGACTCGTGCCCTCCGTAATCTTTCCGTCCTCGCTCTGCCTCCATATCCAGCGACGCGTCTTGACGGTATGTCCGCTCACATACACAAGTTCGCCTTCCGGCATGTCTTCCGCCTGCGTTTCTCCCATACCCAGAAAATGGTCCTGCGGCGTGGAAAAACGGATGGCCATGCCTTCGCTCTCCAGTCTGTCGATGTCATGAGCGCCCATGGGAAGCTGATACTTAAGAGAAAACGCATTTCCCACATCCACGATGGGATTGATATGCGGCAGATGTCCGCTCTTCTGCACCCGCTTCGTCAACGCTTCGATGGAGCACATGAACTTGTTGGGATTCATCCCCAGCTTTGTGAACGCCCCGCGATACGCGGCCACAGAAGGCAGTTCGCGTACGTTGACCTCGCCGAAGCGCGCCGCAAAGCCCGCGGCGTTCTCCTCCAGCATGCGGGCGATACCCTCATGGACGCTGCCGTTGTCCACGCCCCGGGCGGCGACCACGCCTACACAGTAGCCGGGCAGCGCCTGAAAAACCTTTTCATCGACGATAAAACGTTTCATCCGTATTCCTCATCCTGCATATGACCTTTCCCCTCTGGAGAAAGGCTCTGTTTCCCGCCCTCTCACCCCGACGGCAGGCCGGGGTGAGAACGCCTTCCGAGGCAGTATAAAACGCCGCGGCCGTCATGAACAGGCCCCGTAACCGGCTTTTCCGGGAGAATCCGTTACGGATGTTGCCGAACGCCGGACAACGGCAGGGGCTTTTCCGCCCTTTCCGCAGCGTGACCGCCCCTCCCGGCCTTCCTCTCCGGATACCATCGCATTCGGCTTCCGGCAGAGGTCCGGGTATCCGCGACGGAGTTTCCCTCCTGCTGAAGGAACCGTCTCCCGGTGGCTGCCTCTGTTCGGAAGAACTCAGCCATCCTTCTGAGGTCGGGTTGCATGGTTAAACGCCCTCGGCCGGAGAGGAACGTTTAACCAAAAAACGCGGCCCCCGTTCCGAAGAACGGAGGCCGCGTTCACCATCACGATAACAGGACGTTATTCCTGTTCCATGGCTTCCTTGAAGCGCTTCTGAAGAGCCAGCATCTTGGCCTTCTTGTCGATGAGTTCGCTCTGGCGGGCCTTTTCGGATTCCACAAGTTCCGCGGGAGCGCGCTTGACGAAGTTCTCGTTGGAAAGCTTGCCGTCAAGAGCCACGAGGTCCTTATCGACCTTGCCGATTTCCTTGTCGAGGCGGGCAAGTTCGGCCTGGAAGTCAACCGCTCCGGTGAGGAGCACAATGACTTCACAGCCGCGCACCACATTGCTGGCCGAGGCCTTGGGCGCATGGGCGTTCCTGTCGATGGTGAGGCTCTCCAGTCTCGCCAGCTCAAAGAAGCCGCGGCTCGCCTCCAGCAGCGCGGCCTGCTCGTCGCTCGCCGGACGCAGCACCACGGACAGCTTGTAGGAAGGCTTGATATTGAGCTCCGCACGGATGGTACGGACGGCGCTGATGGCCTCCTGAAGGAAGATCATCTCGTCCGACTCGCGGCTCTTCACGCACTCCGGACGGGCCGCGGGATAAAGCTCGGTGGCGATGTCCGTGCCTTCATGACCGGGCAGGGAGTCCCACACCTCGGCGGTGACGAAGGGAATCATGGGATGCAGCAGCAGCAGGATTTCACGCAGCACGGTGTAGAGCACATACTGGGCTTCTTCCTTCGCCTCGCCCTCTTCCTTCATGTCGGCCTTGATGAGCTCAAGGTACCAGTCGCAGAACTCGTTCCACAGGAACTTGTACACGCACTGGGCCGCATCGTTGAAGCGGTAGCTTTCCAGCGCGGCGTCCTCTTCCACCTTGATTTCCTCAAGGCGGTTGAGAATCCACTTGTGATGCAGCCCCTTCACCGTGCCGAGGTCCACGGCCTTCGGCTCGCCCTGTTCGGGCAGGTTCATGAGGGCGAAGCGCGAGGCGTTCCACACCTTGTTCACGAAGTGGCGGTAGCCTTCGATGCGCTCTTCCGACATGCGGATATCGCGGCCCATGGCGGCAAAGGCGGCCAGGGTGAAGCGCAGGGAATCCGCGCCGTACTTGCGTATCATGTCCTGCGGGTTGATGCCGTTGCCGAGGGACTTGGACATCTTGCGGCCCTGCGCGTCGCGCACGAGGGCATGAATATAGACTTCGCGGAAGGGTACCTCTCCCATGAAGTGCTGTCCCATCATGATCATGCGGGCCACCCAGAAGAACAGGATGTCGAACGCGGTGACGAGCACGGTGGTGGGGTAGTATTTCTTCAGCGTTTCGGTGTGTTCGGGCCAGCCCATGGTGGAGAAGGGCCACAGCGCGGAGGAGAACCAGGTGTCGAGCACGTCCGGATCCTGCTCCAGCTTCGTGCTTCCGCACTTCGGGCACACCGTCGGGTCTTCCTCGGACACGATGAGTTCGCCGCAGTCGGCGCAGGTCCATGCGGGAATACGGTGTCCCCACCAGATCTGACGGCTGATGCACCAGTCGCGGATGTTGTCCAGCCAGTTGTAGTAGGTCTTGGTCCAGCTTTCGGGATAGATCTTGATTTTATCCGGCACGGCGGCGCGGGCGGCGGGAGCCATCTTGCTTATGGCCACGAACCACTGGTCGGACACATAGGGCTCGATGACGGTCTTGCAGCGGTAGCAGCAGCCCACGCTGTGGGAAAGCGGCTCTTCCTTCACAAGATGGCCGTTCTCGCGCAGTTCTTCCACGATGGCCTTGCGGCACTCCTCGCGGCTCATGCCGGCGTAGCGGCCGCACACGTCGCTCCGGCACATGTTGCCGTTGTCGTCGATGACCTGGATGAACTCCAGATTATGAGCATGGCCGAGCTTCCAGTCGTTGGGGTCGTGGCAGGGCGTGACCTTGAGGCAGCCGGTACCGAACTCGCGGTCCACATAGCGGTCCGCAATGAGCGGCACTTCACGGTTGACCACGGGCACGATGAGCTTCTTGCCCACAAGAGAGGCGTAGCGCTCGTCATCGGGATGCACGCACACCGCGGAGTCGCCGAGAATGGTCTCGGGACGGGTGGTGGCGATGGTCACGGAGCCGGACCCGTCGGCGAAGTCGTAGCGCACATGCCAGAGCATGCCCCTGGAGTCGATGTGATCCACTTCGTCGTCGGCAAGGGCAGTGTGGCAGCGCGGGCACCAGTTGACGATGTACTTGCCCTTGTAGATGAGCCCTTCCTTATAGAGCTGCACGAAGACCTTGCGCACGGCGCGGGCAAGATTGTCGTCCATGGTGAAGGCTTCGCGCGTCCAGTCCACGGAAGAGCCGAGTTCCTTTATCTGCTCCAGAATCTGGCCGCCGTACTGCTTCTTCCATTCCCACACGCGCTCAATGAAGGCTTCGCGGCCCACGTCGTGACGCTTCTTCCCTTCCTTGGCGAGGGCGCGCTCCACCACGTTCTGGGTGGCGATACCCGCATGGTCGGTGCCGGGAATCCACAGCACGTTCCTGCCCTTCTGACGGGCATGACGGCAGAGAATGTCCTGCAGCGTCTGGTTCAGGGCATGGCCGATATGCAGAATACCCGTGACGTTGGGCGGGGGAATGACGATGGAATACGGGTCGCCGGGGGCGGACATGTCGGGCGTGAAGGTTTTGGCTTCTTCCCAGTGCCTGCGCCAGTGAGCTTCCACTTCCTGCGGTTCATAGGCTTTGGACAGCATTTCAAGGCTCCAGTGGTTAAAATATCCGCCGTTCCGCTCCAAGGTGACGCTGCAGAGCGTCCCGGCGACGGAAAAGGCCGCGTACCGCTTCGCGCCTGCGCGAAGACCCCACGGCCGGGCATGCCCGGCATGCCTCTTCCGCCGTCCGTTCTCTTGCCGAAAGGGCGGCTTGTGCGTATGCATAGACACGGAGGGAAAACATGATTGCCATACTGTGGGACGCTTCCCATATCTGGGGATACCTGCTGCTGCACGCCGTTCGTTCGACGGGCATTCCCTTCCGTGTACTCAAAGGGTTAGACATAGCCCAGACCGGTCTGTCTGGCAAGATGCTCATGGTGCCCGGAGGTTCTGCGCGGCGCAAGGCCGCGGCCCTCGGCCCGGCGGGCGCGCAGGCCGTACGTCGCTTCGTGAAGGAAGGAGGCCGCTATCTGGGCTTCTGCGGCGGGGCTGGACTCGCTCTTGCCGACGGACTGGGCCTGTGCCCCTGGATGCGCGACGGCATGACCGACCGCCTCCAGCATCTTGTTTCCGGACATTTTGCCTGCGACCTTGCCGAAGGCAGCGTCCTTGTTCCCGCCTCCATGGCCGGAAAGACGGCGCTTTTGCCCGTCTGGTGGCCGGGAAGATTCAACGAACCGGATGAGCCCGGCCCCGTGGAGGTACTCGCGCGCTACCGTGCTCCGGGTCCCGACCTCTATGTGGCCGACATGCCCTTTTCCTCCATGCCCGGCGATATTCTTTCGGAATGGCAGACCATGTACGGCGTCACCCTGCGGCCCTCGCTTCTCGACGGGCGTCCCTGCGCCGTGGCCGGAGACTACGGCAAAGGAAGCTGGCTTTTAAGCTACAGCCATCTGGAGACCCCGGCGGGCGACTTTTCCGGTTCCGAACAGGCGAGCGCGTGGCTGCTCCACATTCTGCGGCAGTGGTGCGGTCTTCCTGCGGACATGACGACGCTGCCCCCTCTCGACTTCGGCAGCCTGCCTGTGCTCTGGGAAGACAAGGTGCTGCTCGAAGCCCGCGCCGCACTTCTGGAACTTCTTGCGCTGGCAAAAGAGCTCGGACTGCTCTTCCCCCGCAACTTATGGCTTCTCGGCTGGAGGGCCGGAGTGCCGGGCGCGCAGTTCAACAGCCTGAACGCCGCCCTCTCCACCACGCTCAGCCTGACGCCCGACAAGAGACGCGCCGCGCTGTGGCGCCGTCTGCGCGACGATTTCGCCGGAGACTTCTCCCTGTTCTTTCAGGGGGCCAGAAGCTGGCTGCTGGCCCGCCGCCTTGCCGATACTCTGGCCGATTCCGCGCCGGGCATGCTTCCGCGCGAGCTTCTCGTGGACCAGCGGCGGGCGCTGTTCGGTTCCCCCATGTTCGGCGGAGGACTCAGCGAACAGCTTCTGGAAAAACTGGAAGCGCTGGTCTGACGCCCGCGCCGGACCTGTTCGCGCGTCACTCCTCCTTCTGAAGCGTGCTTTGAGCGCCGACCTGTTCCCGACATTCTGTTTTCATGCCCGGATGAAAAGGCCCGCCCTTTCCACACGGAAAAAACGGGCCTCTTCACGAAGCCGCCCAGTCGTCACTCTGACCGGCGGCAGGGGAACCGCCGGACCGACGGCGGGCCGGACGGCGCAGGAGAAAAGAAACGTAAGGAGTCGGCCTGCGGCGTAATCAGCCTTTTCCTGTACGACAGAAAAAGAGACTGAAGAAAAGGGACGCATCGGTATCACCGGTCGGGGCGCTGCTGGTCTTCCCTTTCTGCGGTCCGCATTTTTTAGAAACCCGCTTTGCTGCCGGAATCGTCCACCGCCGCATCCCGGAACGTATGCCCCATCGACGCTTTGTCGCGGAGCAACAACTCCGCCGCAGGTACTCCCATGACGACGGGCGATGAGAAGCGTCCGCCCCGGGCCGGCCCCCTTCCGGCAGCCGGGTGCGCCGCCCCGGCGCACAAGTCTTCACGACAACGCCGCATGACGGGGCACGCGCAGGATTCGCTCGCCGGAAGAAAGACATGTCTCCACGGGGACACGCAGAAGCCACCCCCGCGACTCCGGCTTCCGGATGACCGGAGCGAAGATGCCCTACGCTCTGCCCCGTCTCAGGCCGCAGGCGATGAGCACGGGCCCCGCTCCCACCGCGGCGAGAGCAGCCCAGAAGAGAGCTTTCACATCCCGTGCCAGAACGTAACCCCACAGGCCGGTATGCACGCCGCCTCTGCCGTCCACGAGCTGTACGGGAAACAGTTCGGAATATATCCACATGGTCAGAAGACCGCCCGCGCCGATGAGAAAGACCAGAATTCCGGCGGCCAGCACGATATGCCTTGCCGCGGCGCTCATGGACGCCGGAGCGGCGGGGACCGGCTTTTCCTCTCCCGCACTCTCGGAAGGCGCGCTCTCGGAAGACTCCGCCGCCGCGTCAGGCAGCTCTGTCTGCTCCCGCAGCAGATAGTCGAGACTCACCCCCAGCGTGTCGGCAAGCTCCACCAGCCGGTCAAGGTCGGGAGCCGAAAGACCGGTTTCCCATTTCGTGACGGACTGCCGGGAAACTCCCATGCGCTGGGCAAGCTCCTCCTGCGAAAGCCCCAGAGCCTTGCGTCTGGCCTGTATTTTTCCGTATAGCTGGAGATCTTTCCTCATTGGCTTCCATGGGCTGACAACATTATCCGGGAAGGACGCTCCGCCCTGCCTCCGGTTGAACCGTGGCGGCTTCCGCGGGGAACGTCAACGAATCCGTCGGAGGCGGACTCACCGCCAGCCATGCTTGAGTACGGTCACATCATCATGACATGGCCGGACGCACGTCAGGCTTTTCAAACGGCGCGTCCGGCCACAGGGTCATACTATTATGGCAGGGCCCTACTTCAGGCGTTCCATGGCCTTGTCGTAGAAGACGCACAGCGCGTCCATGTCCTGCTTCTGCTGCAGCTGCAAAAGCTCGGGCTGCAGTTCCTGCATGGCCTTCGCATACTTTTCAGGGTCTTTCTGCGAGACTTCCTGAATGGTCTGAGCAAAGGCGTTGGCCTTCTGCTGCGCTTCTTCCGGAGTGCATCCGGCTTCGGCGAGAGAGGAAAAACCAAGGGTCAGGGCCAGAGCCGCGCATGCGGCCAACATTTTCCTGTTCATAGGAAACTCCTGTGGTTTTATGGCGTCTTGCCAGAGTGAAAGGCAGACCCGCGACCTCGAGTCTTCGACAGCGCTCCCGGAACATGAAACTGCCTGCCGTCTTCCTCCGCATCCGGGAGAAAAAAGACCCGCGGCGCCGGACCACCGTGGATGATGGTCAAGCTTTAACGCCATAGCCCCGCAGACTCCACCAACCGAAAGTTTCCTTTCCGGCAACCATTCGTTGCATCCTTATTATTACAGCATATTATCATATAATATTTTCCCCTGTCACGCTCTTTCGGCAACCATCGGTTGCGGGAAACGACAGGTTGCGGGCAAAACGCCGCCTCTCTGCCGCACGAACCGGAAGAGGAAAACTGCCGTCGTTTTTCCGTCCCCGCCACCTTGCGTGTCGGCGCGCCGGATACGGGCAGCAGAAGAAAAAAATTCTCCTCCGCCTTTTCTCTGCGCCCGTGAACATGCCGGACACATATCCCCTGTCCGCCATCGTCAACCGGTGTTTCCTCATGCCTGAGCGCATCAAAGCCCATGCAACCAAAAAACATCCCGTGCAGACCGTTTCCGGACACATGCGAAAGCTCCCGTTCCTTTCAAGGCGGAGCGGCTCTTCCCCTCCCTTTGCTCCGTCTTCAACAAGCAAACGAGACCGTACCGCTCCGCTTCGCCCGCCAACAGGCGCCCCTTTCCGTTTCGGAAGCTTTGGCTCCGCGCTTCCGGGTACGCAGAAAAACGCCGCAACAAGGCTGCTCCCGCCGAAAG
>CASFUJ010000068.1 GCA_949297645.1 uncultured Desulfovibrionaceae bacterium | reverse complement strand
CAGCTTGCGGTAGGCGCGCTTGATTTCATCCTCCGACGCATCTTTCGAGACGCCCAGAACTTCGTAATAATCGCGCTTGCTCATGGGAGTTTTCCGGAAAACGGGGCTTAGTCGTCGAGGTCGGGCGTGGTTTCGCCTTCAACGGGGGTATAGAAGCGCTTGTCTTCGGGCAGAACCTTGCCGGCGGCGATTTCGCGCAGAGCAGTCACCACTTCCTTGTTCTTGCTGTCCACCAGAGGTTCGTAGCCTTCGCGGAACTGGCGTACACGCTTGATGGCCATCTGCACGAGCAGAAAACGGTTGTCCACACGGCGCTGGCAATCTTCTACGGTAATACGGGCCATGGAATGCCTCCAGGAAGTTTATCCGGGATGCCCCGGTTTTATGTCGGAACATAAGCGATAACCCGTGTTCTGAGGCGGACACGGGGAGAAAATACATGTTCGGTATTCTGCCGAACCATTTTTTTTATCTGAAGAGGCTTGTGTTGTCAACAGGTTGAAGGGGCGCTCCGGTATGCAGGAAGCCTGTCCGTCAAAACGGACAGGCTTCCTGCAAAAACGGGGCTGCTCTTACTTTCTGCGCCTGCCGAAACGGTGCACGGGTCTTTCCGGCTCCGTCTGGATGGCGAAGAAATCATCCTGCGCGCCATGGAAGTCTTCGTGTTTTCCCGGCCTGCGGGGACCGCGGCCTTCATGACGGGGATGTTCGCGGAAGGGGCGTCTTTCCTCGTCATGCCGGAAGGGACGACGGCCGTGTTCCTCCTCATGGTTGTGGAAGTCACGGCGACGTTCGCGCTTTTCCTCATATCCTTCGAAATCACGGGCCGGACGCTCTCTTCTGGAGAATATATGGTCTTCACGGTCGTGGAAGGGGCGGCGGGGCCGTTCCTCGCGGCGTTCTTCATGAAAGAATCCGTCTTCCCTGCGGCCGGGGCGGAAGGAGCGGCGCTCGCGTCCTCCCTCCTCCTCGTCGTGGAAGCGGGGCCGTGCAGGGCGGAAGGAACGACGCCCTTCTTTTCCACGGAAGTCGGCATGCGCATCATCACGGAAGGACGGACGTTCTCTGCGGGGGGAGAAGGGGCGTTCTTCGCCGTGTTCACCGTCGCGCTCGAAGCGCTCCGTGTCGGGACGGAAAGCAGGCTTGCGGAAAGGTCTGCGTTCCGAGCGGAAGGAGTCTTCCCTTTTGCCGTTTTCCTCGTTGCGGTGAGGTTCCTTGCGCCGGGGGGTTGCGGGGCCTTCTCTGCGGCTTTGGAAGTTGTCCCGCTCTTCGTGCAGGTTTTCTTCTCCCCAGCCGTCGGAGGCGTAGCGGTGCTGACGCCTGAGTTCCTCATCGTCACGGCGGGGACGGAAGCCCTTTCTGTCGGCAAAGGCCCGGCGGCCGGAGCGGCGTTCTCTGCCGTCGCTGTCCTCAAAACGGGAGCGGCCGGGCGTGCGGTCGTCCTTTCTGCGGCGGAAGGGGCGACGCCCTTCCTCGTCTTCCTTGCGGTATTCCAAGTCTATCTCCATGCGGCCGACATGCACGCCGGCCAGTTTTACGGTCACACTCTGTCCCAGGCGGAAGCGTTCGCCGCTGTGCTCGCCGCGCAGCTCCTGCCTTTCCTCATCAAACACATAATAGTCGCGCCCCAGCGTTTCCACCCGCACCATGCCTTCCACGGGCATGCCGTCGAGTTCCACGAAAAAGCCGAAATTCATGACGCCGCTGATGACGCCTTCGAAGATTTCGCCCGTGCGGCCCTGAAGGAGAAGACAGCCCATGCGTCGGCTGATTTCCCGTTCCGCATCGGTGGCGGCGCGCTCCCGACCGTTGCACTGTTCGGCCACTTCCAGCAGCTTGTGTCCCGCCGGAAGGGCTCCGCCCGTATCGAGGCCGAGAACATAGCGCAGAGCCCGGTGGTTCACAAGGTCGGCATACCGCCGTATGGGCGAAGTGAAGTGACAGTAGCAGGCCGAGGCGAGGCCGAAGTGTCCGTCCTCTTCCGGGCTGTAGCGTGCCTGCATCATGGAGCGCAGGGTGAGACGGCTGACGATGAAGGCCTGCGGGGTACCGGAGGCCGCGTCCAGTACATGCGTCACCCAGCCGGGAACCGTGGCCTTGGCGGCCCGGGGCAGGGGCAAATCCGCTTCGGTGGAGCGCAGGGCGTGGTAGAGCTCTTCCAGCTTGTCCGGGCCCGGCGCGGGATGCACGCGATACAGGAAAGGCGCGTTCTTGCGGGTGAGAAATTCGGCTACGGCTTCGTTGGCACATACCATGAAGGCCTCAATGAGACGGTGACTGAACAGCCTTTCGCGGTTGCGGATGCCGCTGACGCGGGAAACGCCGTCCTTCTCCTCCACCAGAAATTCCGCTTCCGGCACATCGAAGTCAAGTCCGCCCTGACGGTGACGGCGCTCCATGAGCACCTCGGCCAGCGCGGCCGCCTCTTCCAGCATGGCCGTCAGGCCCGGGGCGCGCTCTTCCATATCCGCGGCGGCAGTACCCTGCGGGTCGTCCAGCGCGGCCTGCACTTCCTTGTAGGTGAGACGGGCGCGGGAGACCATCACGGCGTTGAGGAACGTCGCATCGCTGAGGTTGCCCTCCTCATCGAGCTTCATGTCCACTGCCATGCAGCGGCGCTCTTCGCCGGGGCGCAGGCTGCATACCCCGTTGCACAGAGCCTCAGGCAGCATGGGCTCCACGGATGTGGGAAAATAGCAGGAATTGCCGCGCGCCCGCGCCTCTTTGTCCAGCGCCGTTCTCGGGCGGACGTAGTAGGAGACGTCGGCTATGGCCACAAGCAGCCGCCAGCCGTTTTCCGTACGGCGGGCGCATACGGCGTCGTCGAAGTCCCGGGCGTCTTCTCCGTCGATGGTGACGAGCATCTCGCCGCGCAAATCTGCAAGGCCCGCGGTATCGGCCGGAGCGGAGGCGACGGCTTCTGCTTCGGCCGTCACGTTGTCGGGAAATTCCGTGGGAATGCCGTTGTTCAGCTTGGTCAGGCGTTCCTGCACGGCGGCGTCGTTTTCCAGACCGAGGGAGGCGAGGGCCTTTCCCGCCCACAGAGGACGGTGTCCGGTCTCATCCAGCTTTTCCCCCACGGATACGCGCAGAAGTTCCTGTTCCTCCGGTCTGTGGTCCAGTGCGGAAACATCGGCCAGCACGTCGAAGCCGAGACGGGAATCCGCCGGACGGCACAACATGGTGTTTTCTTCGTCACCGGGACGCAGAACACGGACAACGATGTCCGTGGCGGCGCGGCGTACCACCGCGACCACGCGTCCTTCCTGCCCCTTGCGGGAGCCTCGCTTCACGGGCAGCAGCATGACGTCCACAAGGTCGCCGTTCCAGGCGTCGCCGAGGTGTTCCGGCGCGATGTAGATGTCCTGTCCCGCTCTGGTCCGCGTCTCTTCCGGGGTGACGAAGGCCGCGCCGGAGCGCTGCACGGCCAGAGTGCCTCGCCTTGTTTTCAGAGCGTTTGCCGCAACCCAGCTTCCGCCCTCGAGACGTACCAGTTCGCCGTTGCGGGCGAGGTCCTGAAGGGCTTCCAGAATGTCGCGCTTGAGTCTGCGGGAGAACGCGCCGAGGCGCAGGATGTCGTCAAGCCGCAGGGGACGGACTGCGTTTTCAAGGACGTCCAGCAGGCGCTGTTCGTCGAAATCGTCATATTTTTTCATGCAGCGTTTCATAACCGTGCCGGTTTCCGGCACGGGCGGGGGGTGATGCGGCGCGGCGGAATCTTCCGCCGGTCAGGGCAGGAGACGCCGGAGTGTCTCTTCCCACCAGGTCTTGAAGTCAGGGGCGTCTTCGCCCGGGCCGCCGGTGAGTTCTTTTACGCCCATGGATGCGAAGAATCTTGCCGAGACGTCCAGCGAGAAGCAGGGCGGCGTCAGATGAAGCGCCGCCAGCTTTACGGCGTCTTTGCCTGTGCAGACGATGGGCAGGGCGAGAGCTTCAAGCATGGCGCGTTCCTTCCTGAAATCGTGATGGTCGGGGAAGGGGAGCGTCCTTTCCGGAGCGCGACCGAAAAATGTCGTGACCGTATGCAGCGCCTGTGACGGATCGCCTATGCCGCAGACGAAGACGTACGGCCCCTGAACGGCATCGGCACGAAGCGGCGTGCCGGACGGGGACGTACCGCCATGGACGGGCCGCAGGCTTGAAGGCTCCATGCGGAAGGCGAACACGGGACGGGGAAAGGCGTTGAGTCGTATTTTCAGCGCTTCTCTGATGGCGGGCCACTCTTCCGGCTCCATTTTGATGAGAAAGGCGTCCGCGTCCGAAAGGGCGCTTTTTCTTTCGCGCCAGGTTCCCGCCGGAATAACGCGGTTCCAGTTCGAGGGCGGGTGATTAGGAACAGGATGAAGGCGCACGTCGTCCTTGTCGAGGAGCACGAGGTCGAGATCTCTTCCCGTGGACAGATGCTGGAAGCCGTCGTCCAGCAGATAGAGGTCGGGGGGGGCGGTCTTTTCCAGAAACTGTCCCGCCCGGTTGCGTTCCGGGTCCACCATGACTACGGCGTCGGGATGCCGTGCGGCCAGCATGAGGGGCTCGTCGCCGCATTCTGCGGCGGGCACGCCGGGGGCGGCGCGCAGGGGCAGGCTTGAAGGCTTCGCTTTGTAGCCGCGGGTAAGCACGGCCGCACGCAGGTTGCATTCCTCCGCCCATGAGAGCAGATAGTCCGTGACCGGAGTCTTGCCCGTGCCGCCCCAGGAAATATTGCCGATGGAGATGCAGGGGCGCGGGGGCTTCCAGCATTTCAGTACGCCGCGTCGGACAAGGGTGCGCCTGCACAGACCGCCGATGCCGTAAAGCACGGAAAGCGGCAGCAGGAGCGGAGCAAGTACGTTCTGGAGAGGGTGGCGTTTCGCCATGGCAGCACCTGCTGGAAGAAGGGCAGGAGGAACGTGTTGTGACGGAACTTCCGGCAGGGAAGGTTGTCGAAGAGTATCCGTATGGCTTCGGAGGCCTGTCGGCGGCAGGCTTCAAGGAACTCGTTGCAGATCGGCCGGGAGTCAGGGTCCGTCCGTCTTCCGGATGCGGGAGGCGGGGTTTTGTTTACGCAGGCCGACGGGAACGGAAGGGTATGCTCCGCTGTTGCATCTGCGTGGAAACATGCCTGTCTGTCGCGGTCATGGAACGTTCATTTTCTGCTCCGTGATGCGGCCGAACACATGCCGAAGGGGCTTTGTCCTTGTGGCCGCAGAAAACGCGGGGCGGTGAAGTCGGCATGGAATACCAGTCAGTTCGTCGTGATGGGGCAGAGTCCGGGGCCTTTCATGTCGTACTCGATGGAGAACTTCATAACGGCGATGCTGACGCTTTCATGGCGGAAGCCTATGCCGGGACGACAAAAGGCCGGTCATGTGCCGGCCCGGGAAGGCTGAGAAGAAGGGCCGCAGAAGCCTGCGGCCCCCGGAAATCAGCTGTTGCGGTTGCCGAAGAGGCGCAGCAGGAACAGGAACATGTTGATGAAGTCAAGGTACAGCGTGAGCGCGCCGAGCAGAGCGCCGCGGCGGATGGCGAGGCTGTCGTCCACGGGAGCGTTTTCGCCCATCATGCGGAGCTTCTGGGTGTCGAAGGCGGTGAGGCCGGTGAAGATGACCACGCCGAGCACGCTGATGGTGAGGTCCACGGCAGTGTTGCCGAGGAAGGCGTTCACGATGCTGGCCAGCAGAATGCCCCACAGGCCCATCATGAGGAAGCTTCCCATGCCGGAGAGATCACGCTTGGTGACCATACCGAACACGCTCATGCCGCCGAACATGCCTGCGGTGACGATGAAGGCCTGAGCCACGGAGGCGCCGGTATAGACCAGCAGCACCGGGCCGAGGAACACGCCCATGAGCGCGGAGTACAGCAGGAACAGGCCCGTGGCCGTACCGGCGGAGAGGCGGTGCATCCGTGCCGTGATATACATGGACAGACCGATGACGGCCACCATGAGCAGAATCATGAGAATGGTGTTGGTGAACAAGAACTGCATGATGGCCATGTTGGAAGCCGTGAACACGGCAGCCAGGGCGGTGACGCCCAGCGCGGCGGTCATCCACAGATAGACCTGCTGCATGAAGAAGGCGACGTTGGAACGGGCGTAGCTCTGCACCTGGTCGCGAGAAGTATCATTCATGGAACTTTCCTCCCGAAGGGATTGATGACACGGTTTACCGCAAAACTCTGCGGATTCATTTTGACAATAAGGCTTCTTTCTCCATAATGCAAGGAGCAGATGAGGAAGAAAATGGCCGGGCTTGACGGCAGGACGCGTTTTGCCTATTTTTTCAAGCGGAGGCGTCTCGTAACCGGTGTTGCGCCTGGTCTTCAAAACCAGTGTCAGGCTGAGAGGTCTGAGGTAGGTTCGACTCCTATACGCTTCCGCCAACTTTACTGCCATAAAGCTCCATAAAGCCGCTAATGCCTTGTGGGGCTTTACTTTTATCCTGTTTCATTCCTCTCGCGTCCTCGCATGATGTCTATGGATATACCAACAACGGGTTGGTTTAATAGTTGATATATTTTTTATTTGGATAACATAAAAAACGGAAATGCCAACACGACGAAGGGGACACCACAGCGTTGACTGATACCGGAATTTACAGCCTGTACGATGAAGTCGGGATGGTGAGGTCGGAGCATCTCGAGATTTCAACCTCCGAAGAGAAGTCGGGAAAACGGCCGGAGAGGATATTTTTCGACAGGCAGCAGGGAGAAAGATATATCAGATAGATAGATGGAATGAAAAGAATGATGTCTGAAGAACACAGCAAGAGCCTCTTCAGCATGTCAAAGAAACTCTTGCTGTATTCTTTATATGATTATGTAATGTTATACTGTTTAAGCTTTCTTGATACAGTAGCATAGCTTATTCCAAGTGCCTTTGCTATGCTTCTACAGTCTTTATGAACGATAAATGCCTGTTGTAATACTTTTTTTTCCGTGTCTTCAATAGCTTTTTTTAAAGGAATAAGAGTCGTTTTGTTTTTATAAAGGCTGTCATCCTGCTCAATAAGATACTTTTCCGTAATGACAGGCGCGGGGCAGAGAAGAACAAGGCGTTCAATCATGTTGTCGAGCTCGCGGATGTTGCCATACCAGGGCATTTTCATCAATTTTTTCATGACGCCTTCTGAAAGTGTTTTTGAAGTGGAATATATCTTATTATAATATTGAAGAAAATACGCAATGAGATCCGGCATGTCCTCCTGCCGCTCTCGTAACGGCGGAACCATGAGCTGGAGCACGTTCAACCGATAGTACAGGTCGCTTCGGAAGTCGCCTGCAGCGACCATGGCGCCGAGATCCTTGTTGGTGGCGGCAAGGATGCGGACGTCTATGGAAATATCTTTAGTGCCTCCTACTCTGTGGAATTTCTTTTCCTGAAGAACCCGGAGCAGCTTTACTTGCATGGGAAGAGAGAGCTCGCCTATTTCGTCAAGAAATAGAGTTCCTTTATTGGCTACTTCAAAATAACCCATCTTCATGGTGGAAGCGCCGGTGAAAGCTCCCTTTTCGTAACCGAAGAAGGCGGCCTCCAGAAGACTTTCAGGAATGGCTCCACAGTTCACGGATACGAAAGGCTCTTTTTCACGGTTGCTGTATTTATGGATAAGCTTGGCTATTTCACTTTTACCCGTTCCGGATTCTCCGAGAATGAGAACCGTTGCCTTTGTTGCTGCCATTCTGTTGATAAAATTAATGATTCTTTTATGGTGCACGCCGCTAGGCATGCAAAGGGTTCTTTCGTCCTCCGGCGGTTTGCGAGGCTCATTAAGGAGGCCTATGGGGATGTTCAGCTTGCCGATATCCGATATGAAGTTTTCCAACTCTCGAACTGTTGCAATAACATATTCTACATTTCCTTCTTTATCAAATACAGGAACATTTGTAATATACTTTTCACGTCCTCTTGGTCCTATACTTTTTGCATGTACAACTCTTTTTTCATTGAAAGAAATTGGTACAAAAGCACCAAATACAAGGTCACGTTCTTTTAATTCTTCCCATGTATGACCAATAAATTCTTCTTTATTGACCATATTTTGTTCAAAACCTGCCTTATTTGCGTAAATAAGAACAGAATTTTTATCCCATATAAAAATACCATCTGGAGAATAATCGAGTATTCTGCATAGTGTGTAGTAGTCCATAAGTACGCCTGTACATATGTTTTTTTGGCTTTCTTGCCAATATGTGGTGGGTAATTTTTTCAAAAACAGTAATTGAAGAATATACCTTTTCTAGGGAAAAAGCTATGTAACTAAGGGTAAATTTTCACGATTCTTGTTACAAAAATTATAATTATGAGCTAACATATTGTTAAAAAAAATAAAAGTTGTTTCAAATATGAAACAACCAGTTGTATTCCTGTATGTCGCGAGGAGGTGTTGTTGCTTTCTTCTATGCCTCAGCCAAGAAGAGAACACTCTGGATGATTAAATATGAAAGAATATCAAAGATTTTTCATGGGTCATATTATTTTTTCCTTCACCTGATTTTGGCATATTTTTTGCAATTTTTCAGTCGTGGAGGATAGCACTATGAGCAGATTATGGAGGACTGGCACCATTGGTACGCTGCAGCTCTCTTCACGGTTGGTTTGTACTGCTGCCGGTGAAGGAATGTGCGATGAGCGTTTTCATGCCACGCCGCGCCTTGTGGAGCGCTATCGCGAATTGGGAAAAGGCGGAGCCGTAGGGCTCATCATTACCGGCCATGCTTTTGTGTGTGTGGAAGGACGTCGTCGTGAAGCACAGATTTCTATTGCTGACGATGACGTTATTCCGGGGCTTGAAGCAGTGACTCGAGCCGCCCGCGCGGACGGAAGCCGTATATTTCTGCAATTAAGTCACGGTGGCTTATGCTGTGATGCTTCGCTTACCGGCATACCGGCTTCAGGACCCAGTGCGGCGGAAGGCTCTCCGGAATATGCCGGTCGGGCCATGACGCGGGAG
>CASFUJ010000067.1 GCA_949297645.1 uncultured Desulfovibrionaceae bacterium | reverse complement strand
GACCGCGCCGTCCACCATGCTCGTCACCTCCTTCACCACCTTTATCGCCCACGCCCGCATGGGCTCCATGAGCTGGGAAGCCTGGAAAAAAATGATGCCCGGTATCGTCGTCGGCGCCATCTGCGGGGCCATGCTCGCCCACGTCATCGACGGACGTACGCTGGAAATGCTCTTCGGCATCATCATCGTCATCATGTCCATACAGATGTTCGGAGGCTTTACTCCCAGGCCCCGGCCTTTCATGAAAAAGCTCTATGTTCCCGTCAGTCTGTTCATCGGCATGCTGGCCAGCATGACCGGCGTCGCCGGCTCGCTTCAGCTCATCGTCTTTCTGGCATGGGCCGGTCATGAATGGTGCGACTGCGTGGGCACGTCCGCCGCGCTGACACTGCCCATCACCCTTACAGCCACCGTCAGTTACATGATTCTGGGCTGGAACGCCCCCAACCTTCCGGAGTACGCCCTCGGCTACGTCTATCTGCCCGGAACGCTGGCTCTCATGATTCCCGGCATGCTCTTGGCTGTGGTCGGGGCGAAACTCGCACACTGGTCAAACCTGCCTACCGGCATACTGAAACGCAGCTTCGCCTTGTTCGGTCTGGGCATCGGCATCTCCATTCTCTACAAGACGCTGGGCTCCTGAGCGTTTTTTCCCTTACGCCACGGTTCGCACTTCCGCACTGCCGCTCCGGCGTACGAGAAGCTCATCCTCTTGCGCTCTCATAGCCGACACCTTACTCTGTAAAAAATCCGGGCTGTTGAGACGCCCCGCCCGTCCCGAAAATCTCCGAGGTATCCATGTTTGAAAACGTCGTTCTGGGCAGACGCTGCAGTGACAGCGCTTATAAGGAACAGGCTCCTCTTCTGCGCATGCAGCTCTTTGAAGCTCAGCGCCAGTGCATAGAACGCCGCATTCCCCTGCTTGTCACCATCGCAGGCATCGACGGGGCGGGCCGCGGCGCCGTGGTCAACCTGCTCTCGGAATGGATGGACAACAAATACGTGCACAACCATGTGTTCTGGATGGAAACCGACGAGGAGAAAGAGCGCCCCCTCGACTGGCGCTACTGGCGCCGCCTTCCCGCCGCCGGTACCGTGGGCGTGTTCTTCGGCGGCTGGTACGGCCCGGCCATACGCCGTTTCTGCACGGGCGACATGAGCGAACTGGAATTTAACGCCCGCATGCACCACTACCGCGGTCTGGAGGCAAGCCTTGCGGCCTCCGGCACGGCCATGGCCAAGATATGGCTGCATCTGGACGAAAAGGAACATGCCCGACGCCTCAAAAAAAGACTGGAGCATAAGGAAGACCGGCACTTCACGCCCTACGACAAAAAATCCTCGGAGCGGTACGGAGCCCTTGCCGAAGCCGCAGCCCGCGCCATCACCATGACCGACAGGGCCTGTGCCCCCTGGACCATTGTGGATGCCGCCGACGCCAATTACCGCAATCTCTCCGTGGCCCGCGCCGTCATTGCCGCCGTGGACAGAGCCGTAGCCGAACAGGAAGCCAGAAAAGCCGGTACGCTGGAAAAAATCACACAGGAATACGTGGTTTCCACACTGGACGCCATAGATTTGAGCGTCAAAGCAGACCCCGACACCTACGCGAAGGAGCTTGACGAACTTCAGACCGAGCTTCGCGAACTTTCCTACCGCGCCTACCGGAAAGGCATTTCGAGCACTCTTATCTTCGAAGGCTGGGACGCCGCCGGAAAGGGCGGCTGCATCCGTCGGCTTATGGCGGGCATAGACGCCCGCATAAGCCGGGCCATACCCATAGGTGCCCCTTCCGACGAAGAACTGGCCCATCACTATCTGTGGCGTTTCTGGCGTCATATCCCCCGTGCCGGCTTCGTCACCGTGTATGACAGGTCGTGGTACGGCCGTGTGCTGGTGGAACGGGTGGAAGGTCTCACCGCGCAGGAGGACTGGAGCCGGGCCTATTCGGAAATCAACCTGTTCGAGGAACAGCTTACGGAACAGGGCAATATTCTGATGAAATTCTGGCTGCATCTCTCTCCGGAAGAACAACTGCGCCGCTTCCGGGAACGGGAACAGACACCGTGGAAGAAATACAAGCTCACCCCCGACGACTGGCGCAACCGTGAACGCCGGCCCGACTATGTGCGCGCCGCGGACGAGATGTTCCTGCGTACCGGCACCGCGTACGCTCCGTGGCACATCATCCCCTCGGAAGACAAGAAATACGCCCGTCTTGCCGTGCTGCGTGCCTACCGTGACCAGTTGAAACAGACGCTCAAGAACGCGGAAAACAGAAAAAAACTCGACAGAGACAAAAAATAACGGAACCGCAGGAGCACAACACCCTGCGCAGATTTTCCCGGGAGCGTACATGTCGAAGACGACATATACGCTCTCTTTTTCTTGCCACCCTATCTATTAAAGGGTAAGGTGCTTAGAACACATCCTTATATCTATGATTTTCAAAGGAGGCCACATGGCTGAAGTCTCTCACGAAAAGCTCCTCTTGCAAGATGAAATCAACAATCTTTCCGCACAGATGAGGGAAATTGCCGCTGCCATCTTCGCCGAGCCCGAGCTGGGGTATCAGGAATTCAAGTCCTCGGCCCGTCTTGCCGACTTCCTGGAATCCTGCAATTTCCGGGTCGAGAGAGACATCCTCAACATGCCCACGGCGTTTCACGCCTCCTTCGGCTCCGGCGAAGGCCCCCATGTGGCGTTCCTTGCGGAATTCGACGCTCTGCCCAATCTCGGCCACGCCTGCGGACACAACCTCTTCGGCACCGCCGCCTGCGCGGCCGCGGTAGCGCTTTCCCGTCATCTTCCCGCCGGCACCGTGCATGTGTTCGGCACGCCTGCCGAGGAAGGCAACGTGCGTGACGCCGGCGGCAAGGTTCCCATGACGGATGCCGGTCTCTTCGACAACATGGACGCCGTCATCGCCGCCCATGCCGAAGGCCGCACCATCCTCAAGCAGCAGCTCATTTCCCGCGCCAACCTGGAAATGGACTTCAAGGGCAAGGCCGCCCATGCCGCAGGCGCTCCCGAACAGGGCATCAACGCCATGGACGCCGCGGCTCTTGCGGTGATGGGCATCAACAGCCTGCGCCAGCACATGACCCGCGACGTGCGCATCCACGGCCTGCTCACCGACACCGGCACCTCCATCAACACCATTCCCGAATTCGCCCGCCTGCGCTACGGCGTGCGCGCCCGCAAGCCCGAAACGCTCAACAACGCCATCGAACGCGTGGTCAACTGCGCCCGCTGCTGCGCTCAGGCTCTCGGCTGTCAGTTCTCCTACCGCCACTCCGCGCATCCCTACTACACCATGCGCCACAACATGCCTCTGCTGGAAGACTTCGCGGCCAACCTCGACCTGCTCGGCGAAAGCTACATCAAGGAAGTTCCGAGCAGCTATTCCACCGACATGGGCAACGTCAGCTTCAAGGCTCCCACCATCCATCCCTACATTTCCATCGGCGGCGCCCATCTTGTGGGCCATACCCCGGCCTTCGCCGAAGCCAGCAACTCCGAAGGCGGCGTCAAGGGCATGCTCCTTGCCGCAAAGGCCATGTGCATGACAGGCTACGACGTTCTCACCAGTGAAGAACTCCGCCGGAACATCCGCACGGCGTTTGAAGCACTTGACGACCTCGACTGATACCACTATCCAGATTCCAGGCATCACGTCGCGAGTCTTCCCCGCGCCGTGATGCCTTCCGCTACTTATCCGCAACCTGCCCAAGGAGCTCAGGCATGGCGAAAGAACAAGTTGAAAACCTCACCGGCATACTCGGTTTCATCGAACGAGCCGGCAACAGGCTGCCTCACCCCGTCACCATCTTTCTGATACTCACGCTGGTCGTCATGGTACTTTCCTTCTTTCTGCAGGGAATCACCATGGTTGACCCCAAGGGAAAGACGCTCGCCGTGCAGTGCCTCGCCTCGGCCGACGGCCTGACCTGGTTCCTCAAAAGCTGCGTGGACAACTTCATAAAGTTCAAGCCGCTGGGCCTTGTGCTCGTCATGATGCTGGGCCTCGGTGTGGCTGAAGAAATCGGTCTGCTCTCCGCCGTGCTGCGCGCTTCCATTCTGAGCGCCCCCCGCAGCATGGTCACCGCCATCATCGCCTTCTGCGGCGTCATGGGCAACATGGCCTCCAGCGCCGCCTTCGTGGTGGTTCCTCCCCTCGGTGCCATGATATTCAAGGGCCTCGGACGCAATCCTCTGGCCGGCATGGCCACGGGCTTTGCGGGCTGCGCCGCCGGCCTCAACGCCAACCTCCTCGTAGTGGGCACGGACGTGGGTCTTGCGGCCATCACCCAGCAGGCCGCCCAAATCATCGACCCCTCCTTCACCGTGCACCCCGCCGTGAACTGGTACTTCATGGCCGCCTCCACCTTTGTGGTCACACTCGTCATCGTCCTTCTTACGGAAAAGTTCGTCGAACCTCGTCTTGAAGGCGTGGCCATGCACGAAGGCGCCATGGAAACCGAAGACATGTCCCTGACCCCCGAAGAACGCCGCGGCCTGCGCGCCGCCCTCATCGGCGGTCTCATTTATATCTTCCTCATCCTGCTGACCGTGGTGCCCGAACACGGTATTCTGCGCAATCCCAAGACGTTCAGCATCGTGCCCTCTCCCTTCCTCGACTCTCTGGTTCCCATCCTTCTGGGCTTCTTCCTGGCTCTGTCCATTCCCTACGGCGTAAGCACGGGTACCATCCGCAACGATAAGGACGTGGTACGCTACATGAGCCGCTCCATGAGAGAGTTCGCTCCCTTCATCGTGCTCTGCTTCGCCGCCGGTCAGTTCGTGTCCAGCTTCGCCTACACGAACCTCGACATGTATCTCTCCATCAAGGGTGCGAACTTCCTGAACGATACGGGCTTCTCCGGCATACCGCTGGTGGTGGCCTTCCTTCTGCTCACCGCCTGCATCAACTTCTTCATCGGCAGTGCCATGGCCAAGTGGGCCCTGCTCGCCCCCATCTTCGTGCCCATGCTCATGCAGATGCAACTCTCCCCCTACTTCATCCAGGCCGCCTACCGCGTGGCCGACTCCACCACCAACGCCATTTCGCCTCTCGAACCCTTCATGGCCTTCGTCATCGGCGTGGCGCAGAAGTACGCGAAGAACGCCGGTCTCGGCACCATCATTTCCCTGATGCTGCCCTACTCTCTCGGCATCCTCTTCTTCTGGGGCCTCTTCCTCATCATCTGGATGCAGATTGACCTGCCGCTCGGTCCCGGCGCGCCCGTCTATCTGTAAAAAACGCTTTCACCCTCAACCGACATTTCTCATGCCTCAGGAGGCCATGTGGAATACTTCGACTTTGAAATCATGGGGCTCAAGCGCAAGCTGCCCTTCGTCAAAATCGGAGATAACCTCGCTCTCGCCAGTTTCGTGGTTCTCTCCGATACCGAACTCATTCAGACCGTCGCGCCGGAAATCATGAAGCGTCTGCCAGAAGTAGACGTTCTCATGACGGCCGAGGCCAAGGGCATCTGCCTTACCTACGAAATCAGCCGTCTCATGGGCATGAAGGACTTTGTGGTGGCCCGCAAGAGCCGCAAGCCCTACATGCAGAACCCCATTTCCCATTCCGTCTTCTCCGTCACCACGCAGAAGGAGCAGACGCTCTGGCTCGACGGCTGTGAAGCGGAAAAAATCCGGGGCAAGCGCGTGGCGCTCATCGACGACGTCATCGCCACCGGCGAATCCATCCAGGCCATCGAATCCCTGGCCTGCGCGGCCGGCGCCAAGGTGGTGGCCCGCGCGGCCATTCTGGCAGAGCTGCAGTCCGTGCACCGCAAGGACATCATCTTCCTGAAAGAGCACTACGTCTTCCGCCCCAACCCTGACGGAACCTATACCCCGCTGGACAGACTTGAACCCAGCAGATGACATCTGAAAAGGCAGCGCAAGAGAGCGCTGTCCGGAAGCAGGGAAGATACGGTTCTTCCCCGCTTCCGGGAGCATGCCCCGACTTCGGACGTTCCCGCAACGCCCGCCCCGCATCGCTCCGAGCCCTTCTGTAAAACGGCCCGCGCGGGACATTCCCGCGCGGGCCTGCGGCATACGGCTCCGATTCGCGCCGATACCGCGCAGTGCAAACCCTCTGCCTGACTCCAAGGAGCGTTTTCGTATGGATATGTCTTCCTCGTTTCCCATGGTCCGGGACGTGCCCTACATGGGCGTCATCTGGGTCGTTCATGAGGCTTCCAAGCTGGGCTTCTGGAACGGTCATCCCGACTGGTGCAACCTCGGCCAGGGACAGCCGGAAGTGGGCGATATGCCCGGCGCGCCCGAACGCGTCAACCACATCGACATCGACCCCGCCGACCATGCCTACGGCCCCGTAGGCGGCACGGGCGAAGTGCGCGAAGCCATAGCCGACATGGTCAACAGGACCTACCGCCGCGGCAAGTCCAAATACACGGCGGACAACGTCAGCTTCGCCTGCGGCGGCCGCCTTGCCCTCACCCGTCTCTACACCATTCTGGCCGACGGTGCGCGCATCGCCTACAAGAACCCCGACTACACCGCCTACGAGGATTACCTCTACAGCCTGCGCAACCGCTGCGTGCTGCTGCCCATCCGCGCCTCGGAAGAAGACGCATTCTCCATTCCCGCGGAAACGCTGGAAAACTTCATCCATCAGGAACGCGCGAACGTCTTTGTCTTCTCCAATCCCTGCAACCCCACGGGCGAGCTCATTTCCGGCGAAACGCTGGAAAGCTATGTGGCCACGGCCCGCAGGGAACACTGCCTGCTCGGCAGCGATGAATTCTATTCCCACTTCATCTACAACGCCGACGGCACCCCCGGCGCCGGTCCCGTATCCGCGGCCGAATTCGTGGAAGACGTGGACAAGGACCCCGTGGTCATCTTCGACGGCCTCACCAAGAGCCACCGCTATCCCGGCTGGCGTGCCGGCTGGGCCGTCGGTCCCAAGCACATCATCGAAATGCTGAACCGTGCGGCGAGCGCCGTGGACGGCGGTCCCTCCATGCTTTCCCAGCGTGCGACCCTCGCCGCCCTCGAACCTTCCCGCGTGGAACAGGAAACCACCGCCCTGCGCGCGGAATTCGCCTACAAGCGCAAGCTCATGCTGGACGGTCTGGCTGAAATCGGCATTCGTCCCGCGGCTGAGCCCCGCGGCACCTTCTATGTGTGGGCCAGCATCCGCGATTTGCCCGCGCCCCTCGACGACGCCGACGCCTTCTTCCATGCCTGCCTCTCCCGCAAGGTCATGACCGTGCCCGGCCGCTTCTTCGACGTGCGTCCCTACAGAACCCGTCCCGCCGAAGAACCCTACCGCTCCTGGGTGCGCTTCTCCTACGGCCCCTCCCGCGACGTGGTGAAGGTCGGCCTCGAGCGCATCGCCGAGCTCGTGCGCGAATACCGCTAGCCCCTGTTCCGTCACGATGAAACACGCCGGACCGCATGCGGTCCGGCGTGTTTTGCACCGCGCGGCGTCATGGCAGAAACTCCGGCGACATACCCACGCCGTTTGCCTTTCATCCTCCACCGTGTGCTTGAAAACCACGTAAAAAACAAGACATGAAAAACGTCTCCGTCCCGCTTTCCTTCATGCTGCTCGGCATCGCGTTCTGCGCATGCCTCATCGCATCCAATCTTCTGGAAACCAAAATCATCCAGCTCGGCCCCGTCACCATCACCGCAGGCTTTCTGGTCTTTCCCATCTCCTACATCATCAACGACTGTATCGCCGAAGTATGGGGCTTCCGCAGAGCCCGTCTTATCATCTGGCTGGGCTTTGCCGTCAACTTCGCCATGCTGGCCCTTTTCCAGCTGGCCGTCGCCCTGCCCTCCGCTTCCTTCTGGGAAGGCGAAGCCGCCTTCCGCTTCGTATTCGGTCTTGCGCCGCGCATCGCCGCCGCCAGCCTCATGGCCTTTCTTCTGGGCTCCTTTCTCAACGCCTATGTCATGAGCAGAATGAAAATCGCAAGCAAAGGCAGAAACTTCTCCGCCAGAGCCATACTTTCCACTCTCGCGGGCGAAAGCGCGGACTCTCTCATCTTCTTTCCCCTCGCCTTCGGCGGTCTTGTACCCGTGCAGGAGCTTGCAAAGCTGATGGTTATCCAGATTGCGGCCAAAACGGCGTATGAAATCGTCGTGCTGCCCGTCACCATCCGGGTGGTGAACGCCCTGAAGACGCGTGAAGGCTGCGACATCTACGATACCGGTATTTCCTACAACATCCTGAAGATAAAAGACCTCTGAGGAGGCACACATGCGGCGGTCCTCCACGCATGGCCGTCCGCAAAACGCCCCGCCGTTTTTCAGGCGGAAAAGACGCGCATCCTGTCGCGAAAGTATCGCCCCGGCCGCACCCCTCCCGCACCGCCCCTTTTTTGCCGCAAGCCCGCGTTTTTCAGGCGGAGACAACGCCGTACCGAATCGACCTTCTGACCGAAGCGGCGTACGTTCTCAACATCCCTCCGGACAGGACGACAATATGACGGGAGAGCGTTTCTGCGTTCTTTTCCGTGCGGCACGATTCCGTGCCGGATAACGTCGGCTCCCGTCCGACACCGCGCCAAGGAGCACAGATCCATGCAGGTTGAACGCCTTTTCAACATCCTTTTTCTCCTGATGAACGGCTCGTGCACGACGACCCGGGAGCTGGCGGAGCGGTGCTCCGTCTCCGTAAGAACCATTCAGCGGGACCTGGACACCCTGAGTCTGGCAGGCATTCCCCTGTGCTCCAGCCGGGGATACGGCGGCGGCGTGGGACTGCTCAAGGAGTTCACCCTCGACAGAACGCTCATGACCGAGCAGGACCAGGCAGATATCCTGCACGGCCTGCAGGCCCTGAAGGGAACGGGATACGCCGATGCCGACGAATGTTTCCGGAAGGTCGCCGCACTGTTCAGAAAAAAAAAACGGAAGACAGCTGGCTGCGAGTGGACTTTGCCTCCTGGTGCGCATCGGGATTCGCCTCGGGAAAAAAGTCATCACCTTCACCTACTTCAGCTCCGAAAACCGCATGTCGGAAAAGAGTGCGGAACCTCTGTGCCTGCTGTTCCGGGAACGGGCGTGGTACGTCTGCGTATTTGACCGCGAAAAAAAGCGGGAAACAACACTGCGCGCCTCGCGCATTCTTCATCTGAAGGTCACGGACGACACGTTCAATCGCGTTATGCAGAGCGACCCCATGGCGCCTCCGGACTATGCACGAAGCTATGAGATGCAACGAGTGGTCCTGCGGGTCAAGGCCGAATACGCCTTCAGAATTTTCGATGAGTTTCCTGCCCGTGATGTGCATCCCCAGCCGGACGGCACCTTTCTGATAGACGAAGCCATGCCCGTCAACGAATGGCTTACAGGCTACCTGCTGTCCTTTGCCGACGGGCTGGACGTCGTGCAGCCCGAAAGTCTGCGACGCATACTGAAGGAAAAAATCGCACGGATGCAGAAGAAATATGACAGGGAGCTGTCCGATTCCTGAGCGTAGTATCCGTCCATCGACATCACCTATCACTCAGGGAGGCAACGATGGACGTATATGAAGCCATAGCCACGCGCAGAACCGTTCGGGATTTCGAGGACAGACCGATTGCCGTGGACATTGTCGAACGGCTGCTTGACGCCGGTATGAAAGCGCCGACCAACGATCATCTCCGGCAGTGGGAATTTGTTCTCGTCAACGATAGGAAGGAACGCGCAAAGCTGCTGCGGGTCAAGGACATGACCAGCCGGGAGGAATGCGACAGCATGCTCGATGCTTTCGGGCTTTCCGACGTCGTTCAGCGGAGCATGTACCACGAAGCCATGCCGAGGCAGTTTTCCATGCTCTATCATGCCGGATGCCTGATACTGCCCTTTTTCAAGGTACGGGACCCGCTGCTCCATCCGACGTCCCTGAGCTCTCTCAATGAATTCGCATCCATCTGGTGCTGCCTGGAAAATATCCTGCTGGCCGCTGTCTCTGAAGGGATATTCGGGGTGACCCGCATTCCCATGACGGAAGAGTCCGAACATATCAAAAACGTTGTGGGCCATCCGGATAACTACGTCATGCCCTGCTACCTCGCTCTCGGCTATCCGGCAAAGCACGCTTCACGGCCGAAACAGAAGATGTTCCGCGTGCAGGACAGGATACACACAAATACATGGTGACACCTCCCGGTCTGAGCGACATGACGCTCCCGCTTCGCCCCGTCGAAAGATGACTTTCATGCCGCCGCGGTGCGTGCCCCCGGCATGCTCTGCGGCGGATTTCATATTCCGCGCCCGCTCCGGACGCCGGATGCTCCTGAACCCTTCCGCCACAGGACAAAAGGCCCGGAAGAACGAAGCACCGGCAGAAACGCCGCTACGGCAAAAAATGCAGGATATCCGGGTACAAGGCGATGAAAGCGAGAAAGAGCCTGCCCCCGTAATACAGCATAATCACTCCCGACACCCTGTTGACGGCCCGCAGAACCCTCGGATGAAAGCCCGCGCGGAAGGCGGACACGACGGCCGTGAGCGAGAGAAACCACAGGACGGAGGCCGTCGCCACACCTGAGATGAACGGCATGGCGCCCTTTTCCGCAAGCGTGACATGGAACGCTCCCAGCATCATGGTGCCGTCGATGAGCGCCTGCGGATTGAACCATGTCACCACGCAGGCGAAGACGGCGGTTCTGCCCCAGGACGGCGGCGTCTCACGGCGGACATCCGCCACATCTCCTGCACGCAGCAGGCCGAAGCCCATGTAAAGAACCGCCAGACTGCCCGCAAGCAGCATCAGCTTCTGCAGCCATACCCACTCCTGCATGAGCGCCCCCACCCACCAGAAGCAGGCCAGCGCCAGCGTCACATCGAAGAAGATGACCGTCAGCGCCGTCAGAAACGCACGCGCCCCCGCAAGCGTCAACGCGGCATTGATGACGAAAAGGTTCTGCACGCCTATGGGTGCCACATAGGCAAAGCCCATGACGAGTCCCTGAAAAAAGTATTCCATGTTCCGCCTTCTTCCGTATGGAAGCGAAAGCTCCGCGCTCTGAGGACGAGGGCCTCTTTCCTGCCCCGCGCACGACGACTTGCCTCTTCCGCACGCTTCTGCAAAGGCGTACGGGCCGGACGCAAAAAAAGCAAGTCCGTCGCGTCCGTTATGGACAGAACATGGGGCCGGGCATACACTTGCGGCACCTCGCAACAAGGAGATACCCATGAAAGCCGTCATGCTGCTGGAAAACCTGTCCTCGGACGACCGCCTTGCCGCGGAACACGGGCTGAGCCTGTATCTTGAAACGGACAGGCGCCGTATTCTCTTCGACACCGGCCAGAGCGACGCCTTTGCCCGCAACGCCGACATTCTGGGTATCGACCTGCGCAGCGTGGATATGGCCGTTCTCTCCCACGGCCATTACGACCACAGCGGAGGACTGGCCCGCTTTCTCGCCCTCAACGACCATGCGCCCGTCTATATCCACAAACGCGCCTTCGAGCGCCATAAGGCCGCCGACGGCAGGGACATCGGCATAAGGCCGCTGCCAAAGAGCGAAGGACGCATTATTCTCACCGAAGATGAGACCGTACTGGACGACGGACTCGTGCTCCGCACCTGCAATGCCGGGGTGCGGCCGTACCCCGCCCACAGCGGCGACCTTCTCATGTTCCGCGACGACCGCTTCGTACCGGACGACTTCCACCACGAGCAGTACCTGTGCCTCCGCGAGCACGGCCGAAACGTCGTCATAAGCGGGTGTTCGCACAAAGGCATTCTGAACATCCTGCACTGGCTGCACCCCGATGTACTCATCGGCGGCTTCCATTTCATGAATCTTGATGTCGAAGGCGAGGGCCGCGTCGAACTCGATCGCGCCGCCGAAGCTCTGGCCGCCTGCCCCGCCGTCTGCTTCACCTGTCACTGCACGGGCAGAAAACAATTCGACTACCTGAAGCCCAGGCTCGGCGACCGCCTGCACTATCTCTCCGCAGGCATGGGCCTCATACTGGACGAAAAAGGGTTGAGGATAACCGGAGCATAACGGAGAACAACGTCCTGCCTTCCGGAAGGCGGAACATCTCCACGCCGTTCTGACGGCCTTCGGGGAAAACGGCTCCGCCCTTGCTGATCGGCCCTCATGCTTTCGCCTCTTCGCCTCCGCCCCATCGGAACGGCCCGCCCCGGCCGAAGAAAAAAAGCGCAACTTCCGGACAGAACTGTCGCGCTCTCAGGGACGGCATGGCGGCAGACAGGGGGACGACCACCGGAGTACGACCTACCTTCCCGCCCGGGCTCTGGCCACACTTGAGCGCGTCAGCAGGCGGCTTTCCAGCACGGTATCCCCCTCTTCGCCGCTGACCTTGTTGGAGAGAAAATCCATGCACCAGTCCGGAACGGGACGACGAAGAATCGAAAGGGGATCTGAAAGAGCCTCTTCTTCCGGGACCTTCTCCATATAAATGCGGGCCGCCGCAGGATAGACGATGTGGTCCTCGGCCGAGGCCAGCACGATTCCGTTCAGCCAGGAAATGCCGGCGCTTGCCTCCATGGGTTTGCACAGCAGCATGGTGGCAAAATCCTCATGCGCGTCGTCCTGCGCCTCCAGAATGAGCATGAGATTGTTGCGGGTGGGAAAGAGCTGGCCCACATATTCCATGCAGGCCTCCTCCTGCAGGGAAAAGCAGCGCGCCATGACGACAGGGTGTTCCACACTCTCAAAAAGAATGAGCGACACATGTACGGTACCGAGATTGTTCAGCACCAGATTATACGCCAGATAGGCGCCCTTCAGCCGTTCAAACAGTCTTGCGCTGTCGGCGGGAGAAAACGTATCGAACACCTTGAATCGCAATCCCGCATACTGCAGGGAACGGAACCTTGCGGCATAGACTCTGCGCTCCTCTTCCGAAATGCCGTTGGCGTCGCAAATGCGCCGCATGAATGCGTCAAGGTCGAGATGAAAGTCCACAGGCTCGATGTTGGCGGCACGACAAAACTGCCGGAGTTTGGGATAACTCGGCAGATTCTGCCCCGCCCTCCAGGCGTTGATGGTGGTAATCGTCAGCTGCCCCCCGCCGTCGAGTACCTTTTTCACAAGCACCCGGGGAGAAAGCAGAAGCAGGGAAAAGCGGATTTTTTCCGCAAAATTTTCGATATCGGTAATCCCGTATCTGGGCATTTCAGTCTTCCTCCGGGCATGCCTCCAAACACATATTCCTTTGCCTCCAGCATAGTGCAAGGCACGGAAGCGCGTCAACCGGACACGACGCCGGGACTGTTCTCTGCAACGTCATTGCATCTCTTCAAAAGTCTGTCGATACAGACTTTGAAAGACGAATCCAGCGTGATGAAAAGAAAAAAATCTTGTTGAATTTCTCACGAGCATTACCTATCACTGAAATTAATAGGAAAATCCCGGAAACGTCATCCGGGGATATGTACGCCCATCACCAGGAGAACGGTATGAAAACACTGCAATGCGATGTGGCCGTGATAGGCGGCGGTCCTGCCGGGACCTTCGCCGCCGTGAAAGCGGCGGAAAACGGA